>JAVBUK010000154.1:0-6088 GCA_031555345.1 Xanthobacteraceae bacterium
CCGGTCATCACCGCCATCGGATGGGCGTCGCGCCGGTATCCCTGGAAAAACCGGGTCATCTGTTCATGCACCATGGTGTGGTGCGACACCCGGTAGTCGAAGTCGGCTTTCTGCTCGGCGGTCGGCAGCTCGCCGTAGAACAGCAGGTAGCAGGTCTCGAGAAAATCCCCGTGCTCGGCCAGTTGCTCGATCGGGTAGCCGCGGTAGAGCAGGACGCCCTCGTCGCCGTCGATATAGGTGATCTTCGACTCGCAGCTTCCCGTCGACGTGAAGCCGGGGTCGTAGGTGAACATCCCGGTCTGGGCGTAGAACTTGCCGATATCGACGACATCCGGGCCGACGGTGCCGGGATAAACCGGAAACGACCAGCTCTTGTCGCCCACCGAAAATTTCGCCGTCTTTGTATTGGATCCGGTTTTTGCGTCCATGATCGTTTCCTCGATCGATTGGTCGGGCAGCCCCTCTGGAGTCCGGTCCGACCCGGAAGCAGTCGATCGCCGTGTCCGGGTGTGTCTGCGGCAGAGAGGTCCGACCGTCTTCGGTAGCTAACCTGATCCCGCCGAGAGCTGCAAGATAGACCTCGGGATTAGGATAGGGGCGATGCCGCCCGCGTCCGAACCCGCAAGTCGAATCCGAGGAATCCGCGTGCCAGGAACGTCAAATCCACCACACCAGACGGTGCGGATCATCTCGCCTGGTCCGCCAAGCGGGCGATGCTCTCCTGTCTGCCCAGCACCTCCAATACTTCGAAGATGCCCGGGGAGGTGGCCCGGCCGGTCAACGCGGCGCGCAGCGGCTGGGCGACGGCGCCGAGTTTGAGGCCGCGCTGGTCGGTGAAGGCCCGCACCGCCCGCTCGGTCGTCTCGTGGGTCCACGGCTCGGCCTTTTCGAGTTCGGGCACCAGGTTCTTGATCAGGGCGCGGGCGTCGGTGGTCAGCAGGGCGGTTGCCTTGGCGTCCAGGGCGAGAGGGCGGTCAGCGTACAGGAACCGGGTGCTCTCGACCAGTTCGATCAGGGTCTTGGCCCGATCCTTCAGGCCCGGCATGGCGACCAGCAGCTTGGCCTCAAGGTCAGCATCGAGCTTGCGCGCCAGCGGCAAGCCTTGGGCAATGTGCGGCAGCAGACGTTTGATGTCGGCCAGCAGATCCTGGTCGGAAGATTGCCGGATATAATGGCCGTTGAGGTTTTCCAGTTTGGCGAAATCGAGGCGCGCGGGCGAACGTCCGATCTGCGGGAGGTCGAACGCCGCGATCATCTCCTCGGTCGAAAAAATCTCCTGGTCGCCGTGGCTCCAGCCGAGCCGCACCAGATAGTTGCGCATCGCCGCCGGCAGATAGCCCAGGGCCCGGTAGGCGTCGACACCGAGGGCGCCGTGCCGCTTGGACAGCTTCGTGCCGTCCAGCCCATGAATCAGCGGGATATGCGCCATCGCCGGAACCGGCCAGCCGAGCGCTTCGTAAATCTGCTTCTGGCGGGCCGCGTTGGTCAGGTGGTCGTCGCCGCGGATGATGTGGGTCACACCCATGTCGTGGTCGTCGACCACCACCGCCAGCATGTAGGTCGGGGTGCCGTCCGAGCGCAGCAGGACGAGGTCGTCGAGGTGCTCGTTCTGCCAGACCACTCGGCCCTGGACCTGATCCTCGATCACCGTCTCGCCGGTCAGCGGCGCCTTCAGCCGAATGGTCGGCTTGGCTCCGGCCGGGGCCTCGGACGGGTCGCGGTCGCGCCAGCGCCCGTCATAGAGCTTGGTGCGGCCTTCGCTGCGGGCGATCTCGCGCATTTCCTTGAGTTCGTCCGGGGTGGCATAGCAGCGGTAGGCGCGCCCGGCCGCGAGCAGCATTTCGGCCGCCTCGCGATGCCGGGCGAGACGCGAAAACTGGTAGACGGCCTCACCGTCCCAGTCGATGCCAAGCCAGGTCAATCCGTCCAGGATCGCGTCGATCGCGGCCTTGGTCGAGCGCTCGCGATCGGTGTCCTCGATGCGCAAGAGCATCCGGCCGCCGTGGCGGCGCGCATAAAGCCAGTTGAACAGCGCCGTGCGGGCTCCGCCGATGTGGAGAAATCCTGTGGGTGAGGGGGCAAAGCGGGTGACGACGGTTTCGCTCATGTCGGCCGGTGAGATCATCCTGTGGTCGGTTCAAACGCCCCTTTAGCACAGGAAAACGGATTTGCCATCGAGCCTTGACAGCAGGGTCGCTGGTGTCGCCGTGGGGCAGCGGCGGCACGCGGAAGACTGCTCGCCCGGCCGCATGGCCCGTATGGTGCTTCGGGCGGGCGGGTTGGACGTGACCGCCGCCTTCGTGTATGGGCAAGGCCATTCCCGGAGACGCCGGTCGGGCGCGGGCGGGTGGCGCGTCGGCGCCGACTTGACCCGGTGATTTGGCCCGACGATCTGGCCCAGTGATTTGGCCCAGCGACCTGCCGGAACGGTATCGGAACGGAGTTCGCCAGCAATGTCAGTGATCGAAACGGGCGTGGTGGAAGCGGGGCGCGATTTCATCCGCGACATCATCCAGGCCGATCTCGATGCCAAGCGGCACGCGCGCGTCGTGACACGCTTCCCGCCGGAGCCGAACGGCTATCTGCACATTGGCCATGCCAAGTCCATTTGCCTCAACTTCGGGGTCGCCCAGGAATTCGGCGGATGCTGCCACCTGCGCTTCGACGACACCAATCCGACCCGGGAGGAGCAGGAATACATCGACGCCATCAAGCGCGACGTACATTGGCTCGGGTTCGACTGGGGCGAGCATCTCTACCATGCGTCGGACTATTTCGAGCGGCTGTACGAATGGGCCGAGCACCTGATCCGCGCCGGCAACGCCTATGTCGACGACCAGTCGCCGGAGGAAATGCGGGTCGCCCGCGGCACCCTGACCGAGCCCGGCAAGAACAGTCCGTTCCGCGACCGTGGCATCGACGAGAACCTCGACCTGTTTCGCCGCATGCGGGCGGGCGAGTTCCCGAACGGTGCCTGCGTGTTGCGCGCCAAGATCGACATGGCGTCCGGCAACATCAACCTTCGCGATCCTGTGCTGTATCGCATCCTGCATGCCAGCCACCCGCGAACCGGCACGCAGTGGTGCATCTATCCCAGCTACGACTACGCCCACGGCCAGTCCGACGCGATCGAGCACATCACCCACTCGGTCTGCACCCTCGAGTTCGAGGATCACCGGCCGCTGTACGACTGGTTCATCGACCACCTGCCGGTGCCGTCACGGCCGCGCCAGTACGAGTTTGCCCGCCTCAACCTGACCTACACGATCCTGTCGAAGCGGGTGTTGACGACGCTGGTGCGCGACGGGCACGTCAGCGGTTGGGACGATCCCCGGATGCCGACGCTGGCCGGTCTGCGCCGCCGCGGCGTCCCGCCGGCGGCGTTGCGCGAGTTCGTGCGCCGCATCGGCGTCGCCAAGGCGAACAGCGTGGTCGACGTCGCCATGCTCGAGCACGCCATCCGTGAGGACCTCAACGCCAGCGCGGTGCGCCGGATGGCGGTCCTGCGGCCGCTCAAGATCGTGATCGAAAACTATCCGGAAGGGCAGACCGAGGAGGTCGAGGGCGCCAATCATCCGGACGATCCGGGCGCCGGCACCCGCAGGCTCGCGTTCGGTCGCGAGCTCTATGTCGAGCGCGACGATTTCATGGAGAACCCGCCGAAGAAGTTCTTTCGCCTGTCGCCCGGCAAGGAGGTGCGGCTGCGCTACGGCTATTTCGTGACTTGTCGCGAGGTGGTGAAGAATATGGCGGGGGAGGTGGTCGAGCTGCGCTGCACCTATGATCCGGCGACCAAGGGCGGCAACGCGCCCGACGGGCGCAAGGTGCAGGCGACGCTGCACTGGGTGTCGGCCCGGCATTCGCTGCCCGCCGAAATCCGCGTCTACAATTCGCTGTTCACCAAGCCGGAGCCCAACGCCGCCGATTTCAAGGCCGACCTCAATCCCTGTTCGCTCGAGGTGATCGCCGATGCCCGGGTCGAGCCGGCGCTGGCGCAGGCCACGTCCGGGAAGGCGGTGCAGTTCGAGCGACAGGGTTACTTCACGCTCGATCCGGACGCGACGGCTGACCGGCTGGTGTTCAACCGCACCATCGGATTGCGCGACAGCTGGGCCAAGGTCAGCGGCGGGGCGTGAGTGGCCTGCAGCCGGGCAGGCAGTTTCGAACAACGGACCTCCGGGCAACAAACCAGCCGTCGTATCGAATGGCGTCTGCACGGGGTTGGTGTAGGATCACTGCCGACTTGAGCGTTAGGTTGGGCGTTACCCCGGGCGTTGCGGGCGGGCCGGCGTAGGTCATCATCCGTCGAGTCCATAGCCCGCGCCAGTGTCCCGGTTCCGACGTTCGGTTCCGTTTGCAGCCCACTCCGTACGAACGTCGGAACCGAAACGGACGCCAGCAAAGCCAAGATGCTGGTGTTGTTTTGGATTTGACGTTCCGATGAAGAGCGCGCCGCAAGCTTGATCGGAACGTCAAATCCACCACACTGGACCGGAGCGGTCGGGTGGCCAGGGGCAGAGCGCAGGGTCGGGCGAGGACTTGGCCCGAAGGACGCGTGCGTAGCCTGACGGCTGGCGTCAAGCCTGCAGCCGGGACCTGGATGGTGCGGCTGGCCGAATGGGCCGCCGTCGAGACCGGCCCGGGGCGGCTGATGCCTTGGCTTCCGGCCGCGTTCGGGCTGGGGATTACCGTCTACTTTGCGGCCGACCAGGAGCCGGCGGCGTGGGCCACGGTGACGCTTGCGGTTGGATTGGGCGTGGCGACCTTCGCGGTTCGTACCAGGCCGGTCGCATTTCCGGTCCTGCTGGGGCTTGGTGCGATCGCGGCCGGTGGCGCGACCGTGACATTGCGGGCGCTCCTGGTCGACCACCCGGTCCTGACACAGACGGCCTACGACGTTTCGCTGACGGGATTCGTCGAAACCCGCGAAAAACGCGAGCGCACCGATCGCATCGTGATCCGGGTGACGTCGATCAGCGGCCCGCGGCTGGGGCAGCAGCTCGAGCGCGTCCGGCTGTCCGTACGCAAACAGACCGCACCGGCGGTGGGGAGCCACGTGTCGGCCAAGGCGCGGCTCAGTCCGCCGCTGCAGCCGTTCCGGCCTGGCGGCTACGACTTCGCGCGCGAGCTTTACTTCAAGCGGATCGGTGCGGTCGGGTTCGCGATCGGCGCGATCAAGGTGGAGACGCCGCCTCGACCGGGAGGCTTGTCGTTGCGGATCATGAGCCTGATCGAAGGTGTGCGGGACGGCATCGATCGCCGCATCCGCGCCTCGGTCGACGGCGATTCCGGTTCGATCGCCTCGGCTCTGATCACCGGCAAACGTGATGCGATCTCGGCGACCGTGAACGACGCCATGTTCATTGCGGGCATCGGCCATGTGCTGTCGATTTCCGGCTACCACATGGCGGTGGTCGCCGGAGTGGTGTTCTTCGCCGTGCGGGGACTGTTGGCATTGTCGCCGTTCCTTGCGCTGCGCCGGCCGATCAAGAAATGGGCGGCGGCCGTCGCCCTGGTCGCCATCTCGTTCTACCTGGTGCTGTCGGGTGCGGAAGTGGCGACCCAGCGCTCCTACCTGATGACAGCGGTGGTATTGATCGGGGTCATGCTCGACCGCGCGGCTTTGACCCTGCGCACCCTGGCGATCGCGGCGCTGACGGTGATGATTCTGGCGCCGGAAGCGGTCGTGCATCCGAGCTTCCAGATGTCGTTCGCCGCGACCCTCGCGCTCATCGCCACCTGCGAATTCGGTCTGCATGGGCTTCGGCCCGGCGTCAGAAGTTCGTGGGGCGCTCGGGCGGCCCTGTGGGGGACGCGCGAGGTCGCGACCCTGGTGATCGCCTCGCTGGCGGCCGGTGCGGCCACCATGCCCTATGCGGCCTTCCACTTTCATCGGGCCGCCCCCTACGGGGTGATCGCCAACCTTCTCGCCATGCCGATCGTGTCGGCCTGGGTGATGCCTTGGGGTCTCCTGGCTCTGGTGGCGGCGCCGTTCGGTTTCGATGCACCGCTGTGGCGGCTGATGGGCGCCGGAATCGAATGGATGATCGCTGTCGCCCTGTGGGTCGCGAGCCTGCCGGGTGCGGTC
>JAVBUK010000523.1:0-3946 GCA_031555345.1 Xanthobacteraceae bacterium
ACCCGTCGAAAATCGAGCTCGACCTGCCGACGCCCGACATGCCGGAACTGAACCTGGGCGAGCCACCGAAGCCGCAATGAGGCTCAGGTGGCCGCGCCCATCTCTGGCCCGGCGCACAAGCGAACGCTCCGTTCCGCCGAAGGAACGGAGCGTCGCCCGGCGCGATCTCAGCCGTGGGAACGGCTGCGGATCATGAAGGTGTCGTAGGTGTATTCGGCGACCTGCCACCACAGGTACTGGTCGGCGCGGAACGCCTGCATGGTGCCGATCAGTTTCTTGAAGTCCTGGTTCTTGGCCGAGATTTCCGTCCACAGCTGGTTGGTGGCCTTCAGACAGGCTTCCAGGACGTCGTTCGAGAACGGCCGCAGCTTCACGCCACTGCCGATCAGGCGCTTGAGGGCGGCCGGGTTCTGCACGTCGTAGCGCGCCTGCATCCCGGTGTTGGCGTAGGTCGCGGCATTGAGCAGGATGGTCTGGTAGGTCTTCGGCAGCTCGTTCCACTTGGCGAGGTTCATGAAGGCGTGCACCGTCGGCCCGCCCTCCCACCAGCCCGGGTAGGAGTAGTTCGGCGCCACTTTGGCGAAGCCCAGTTTCTCGTCGTCGTAGGGCCCGACCCACTCGGCGGCATCGATGGTGCCCTTCTCCAACGCCGGGTAGATGTCGCCGCCGGCGAGCTGCTGCGGCACCACGCCGAGCTTCTGCAGCACTTGGCCGGCAATGCCGCCGATCCGGAACTTCAGCCCCGAGAGGTCGGCGACGGTCTTGATCTCCTTGCGGAACCAGCCGCCCATCTGGGTCCCGGTGTTGCCGCAGGGCAGGCCGTAGACGTTGAACTTTTTGTAGAACTCGTTGAACGCCTCGATCCCGCCGTGCTGGTACATCCAGGCGTTCTGCTGGCGGGCATTGAGCCCGAAGGGAACCGAGGCCGCAATCGCGAAGGTCGGGTCCTTGCCGACGTAGTAGTACGAGACGGTGTGGGCCATCTCGACCGTGCCGTTGGAGGTCGCATCCAGCGCCTGCAACCCGGGGACGAGTTCCCCGGCCGCGAACACCTGAATCTGGAACTTGTTGTCGGTCATTTCGGCGACCTGCTTGGCCATCACCTCGGCCCCGCCGTAGATGGTGTCGAGCGACTTGGGGAAGCTCGACGCCAGGCGCCACTTGACCTCCGGCATCGACTGCGCGACCGCCGGCTTGGCGATCGCGGCCGCCGCGACACCGACCGTTGCCGTCTTGAGAAACTGACGACGTTTCATCCCTATCTCCGTGTTTTTGAAGTGCGTGGATAAAGTTCGCAACCGCGACCCTTACCCCGAACATGATACCGGCTCCATGGGCCAAAAGTCGACCCGCCGACGGCTCAGGGAGCCATTTTGACTTCGGCGGCCTGGCACCCGCCCATGGACCGGGGTCGCCCGGGTTGTCCGGGCAATCCCGACGTTGACGCCCCCGGTTCCGATGGGATTAGGTGCCCGGCAATGCGGCACGTGGCGCAGGGGAGCCATCGAGGCGGGACGGCCCGAACGATCTGGCCCGGCGCGTGGATTCTGCGACGGAGGAGATCGTGGGCAGCCTGCTCCGGCTGAGCCGGGTAATCGACAAGATCAACTTGACCATCGGCCGGTACGCCGCGTGGCTGATCGTGGCGGCCGTCCTGGTCTCCTCGGTCAATGCCGTGGTGCGCAAGGCGTTCGACCTGTCGTCGAACGCCTGGCTGGAGCTGCAATGGGTGCTGTTCAGCGCCGTGTTCATGCTGTGCGCCTCCTGGGCGATGCTGGCCAACGAGCACATCCGCATCGACATCGTGAACTCGCGCTTCTCCCGCCGCACCCGCAACATCATCGACGTCGTCGGCCACGTCGTGTTCCTGTTTCCGCTCGCCGTCGTCATGCTGGTGACGGCGTGGCCGTTCTTCCTGAAGTCGGTGAGGATCAACGAGCAGTCGGCCAGCGCCGGCGGCCTGCCGCAGTGGCCCGCCAAGGCGCTCATCTTCATCGGGTTCGCGTTTCTGTTGGCGCAGGGCATTTCCGAACTGATCAAGCGCATCGCGATCATGCGCGGCGATCTGTCCGACGGCGACGCGCTGCGAGGCGAACCGACCCTCGGCCCCAGCGCCGATATCGCCCGGCAGGCCGTCGAAGCCGACCAGACTGAAAAACGCTGAGCGGAAGGAGACGGTCATGATCCATCTGCTCACCGAGAACATGGCCCCGATCATGTTCGCGTCGCTGGTGGTGTTCCTGCTGCTCGGCTATCCGGTCGCGTTCTCGCTCGCCGCCAACGGCCTGTTGTTCGCGCTGCTCGGCATCGAGCTCGGGCTGTTCCGCCCGGACTTCCTGCAGGCGCTGCCCGACCGCGTGTACGGCATCATGAGCAACGACACGCTGCTGGCGATTCCGTTCTTCACCTTCATGGGGCTGGTCCTCGAACGATCCGGCATGGCGGAGGACCTGCTCGACACCATCGGCCAACTGTTCGGACCGGTGCGCGGTGGCCTCGCCTACGCGGTGATCTTCGTCGGCGCCCTGCTGGCCGCGACCACCGGCGTGGTGGCCGCGTCGGTGATCTCGATGGG
The DNA here is from genome assembly GCA_031555345.1 of Xanthobacteraceae bacterium. Lineage (GTDB taxonomy): Bacteria > Pseudomonadota > Alphaproteobacteria > Rhizobiales > Xanthobacteraceae > Astrobacterium. The sequence continues at coordinate 2,576 of JAVBUK010000523.1, forward strand.
GCTGATATCGCTGCCGATCATGCTGCGCTACGGCTACGACCGCCGCCTCGCCTCGGGGGTGATCGCCGCCTCCGGCACCCTCGCCCAGATCATCCCGCCCTCGCTGGTGCTGATCGTCATGGCCGACCAGCTGCAGCGGCCGGTCGGCGACATGTACGAAGCCGCCTTCGTGCCCGGCCTGGTGCTGGCGGGCCTGTACGCCGTCTGGGTGTACGTCTGCTCGATCATCGACCCGGCGGCGGCGCCCGGCCTGCCGCCCGAGGCCCAGACCCTGCGCGACGCCGACGGCAGGACGCACCGGCGGTCGCTGCTGGTGGTCGCGATCATCTCGACGGCGGCCGCGATCCTGTCCATGCGCTGGTTCGCCGACGTGAAAGCCGGATCGGACTACGTGGTGCTGACCATGTCGGTGGGCATCGTGATCGCGTTCGTGATCGCCCTCGCCAACCGGCTGCTGCGGCTCGGCCTGCTGTCGCGGCTGACCGAGCAGGTCGTGTTCGTGATGGTGCCGCCGTTGGCGCTGATCTTCCTGGTGCTGGGCACGATCTTCATCGGCGTGGCGACCCCCACCGAGGGCGGCGCGATGGGCTCGGCCGGCGCCCTGGTGCTCGCCCTGACGAAGAAGCGGCTCACCTTCAAGATGCTGCGCCAGGCCACCGAGGCGACCGCCAAGCTGTCCGCCTTCGCGATGTTCATCCTGATCGGCGCGCGCGTCTTTTCGTTGACCTTCTACGGCGTCAACGGCCACCGCTGGGTCGAGGAGCTGCTGGTGTCGCTGCCCGGCGGCGAACTCGGCTTCCTCCTGTTCATCAACGTCCTGATCTTCGTGCTGGCGTTCTTCCTCGACTACTTCGAGCTCGCCTTCATCGTCATCCCGCTGATCGGCCCCGCCGCCGAACACCTGGGCATCGACCTCGTCTGGCTGGGCGTCATGCTGGCGGTGAACATGCAGACCAGCTTCATGCACCCGCCGTTCGGATTCGCGCTGTTCTTCCTGCGGTCGGTGGCGCCGAAGGACAGCTATGTCGACCGCGTCACCGGCAAGGTGATGGAAAAGGTGTCCACCGGCGAGATCTACTGGGGCGCCGTCCCGTTCGTGGTGATCCAGCTCGTCATGGTGCTGCTGATCGTCATGGTGCCCGCCATGGTGATGCACTACAAGTCGGGCCTCGTCCAAGGCGACCCGTCCAAGGTGAAGATCGAGGTGACGGTGCCGGACGACATCCCGCTCAACATCGAGGTTCCCCCGCCCGGACGCTGATGCGGCGCCGCGTCGAGACAAGCCAGCGCGACGCTCGAGCGAGTCGGCCATCCACCGACCACGACCTGACCGTCCCCACACGAAAAATCGGCGCCCTCGCGGGCGCCGTC
>JAVBUK010000456.1:0-3495 GCA_031555345.1 Xanthobacteraceae bacterium
GCCCGGTTGGACGAAGCGGCTGCCGCGGTCGGGCTCGATCAGGCCGGCGGCGATTTTCAGCAGGGTCGATTTTCCCGAGCCGTTGCGCCCGACCAGGCAGACGCGCTCGCCCGGAGAGACCGACAGTTCGGCCGCCGTCAACAGGGGGGTACCCCCGAAGGTCAGGGCGATGTCCTTGAGCTGAACGAGAGGCGGTGCCATGGCGATTCCGATCAAGCCTGCGCGCGTCGCCGGCTCAGCCGCCGCAGCGCCTGATCGAGCGCGGACAGGAAGGTCGAGCGATCGCGTGGTGCAAACGGCGGCGGTCCGCTGGTCGCCTGTCCGGCGGATCGCAGGTCGGTCATCAGGTTGCGCATCGCCAGCGCCATGCCGATGTCGGCTTCGGTGAAGGCGCGGCCATTGGGAGCGATCACGGCGGCTTTGGCCTTGATGCAGCGGCTGGCCAGCGGAATGTCGGCGGTGACGACGACGTCGCGGTCGCCGACCTGTCCGGCGATCCAGTCGTCGGCGGCATCCGGGGCGGAGCCGACACCGACGCGCTCGATCAGCGGGTCCTGCGGGATGCGAATGAAGCTGTTGGCGACCACCAGCACCCGGACCCGATGGCGTGCGGCGACGCGATAGACCTCGTCCTTGACCGGACAGGCGTCAGCGTCGACGAAGATGCGGGTTTCGGTGAGCGGCTCGGTCATGACCAATGAGTGTGACGCCTCGCGATATCCGCTCCGGGCCGGCGGGGCAAGGTGGGAATTCCGCGACGGGCCGCCGAGGGCCGGAACCTCGAGGGCAGAAACGCAAAGGGCCGCAATCCAGAGACCGGAATCGTCATGCGAAGGGCTGCCCTCGCGGGCAGCCCTTCCAGTATCAGCCGGGCTCGACTGCCCGCCGCCCGCTCAGACGGTGTGGACCTCGTCAGAGGCGAGAACCCAGGTCCGGCACGCCGGCGACCACGGCAATACACAATGAGACACTGGATCACCTCCTTTCTGTTGATTGACGACAGACGAATATGGGTGGCAAAGCGCAGGATTGTAAGGCATCCGGGATGCGATCATGGTGTGCTGTGGTCGCCATGATCGCGAACGGCGCGGGCCGCCGGTGCCGGATTTCAATTTCGGGATGGCGGGTGCCGTCGAGGAAAAGCGATCCCGATGGCGCATTTGCCGCCGGCCCGGCGCGCTAGAACGCGTTCGGCGCGCGCTGGGGTCGCCGATCCGCGAGCCGCCCGGGTTCAGCAATAGCTGAAGTCCGGACGATAGGCGCCGGGTATGACGCACGACAGTTGGTACTGAGTGGCATAGTGGTTGGGTCCGTAAACATATCCGGGCTCGGACGCGTAAGCGCCGTAGTAGCCCGGGGCGTAGCCGTAGCCGTAGTAGCCTGGGGCGTAGGCGTAATAGCCCGGGCCATAGTGGCGGCCGGCCGCCGCTCCGGCGGCGGCGCCCAACGCGAAACCGGCAATACCCGCGGCGACCCGGCCGTCGCGCGCATCGGACGGGGTGATCGCGGCTGACATTGCCAGGGCACTCGCCACCATCAAGGTGATCGCGCCTTTGGTTGTTCGATGGATCATCAGTCTCCTCGTTTGCTGGTGTCCCCACATGCAAGCCGTGGGCACAACTCCGCTGGACGGCCGGCGTTCCAACGCGCGAGGATCGGGTATTATTTCAATACCGCTGTGACGTTCATCCTCAGGCGAGGTCGGGGAAGGCGAACTGGCCGTTCGGATCGAGCGGCAGCGGCTTGACCCACTGCACTGCCGCGGTCGGAAGCGGGCCATAGAGGTGCGGAAACAGCTCGCCGCCGCGCGAGGGCTCGAACGCGAGCCTGCCGTCGAGCGCCGTTGTCGCAACCGCAACCAGCACGAGGTCGCGCTGTCCGGCGAAGTGTTTTCGGGCGGTTTCTGCAACCTGAGCCGCGGTCGAGAAATGGATGAAGCCATCGGCGAGGTCGACGTCCGAACCATGGAAAATTCCGGCCGCTTCGGCGTCGGCCCATGCCGACGAACGCAGGATTTTGTAGATCAGAGCCGACATGAAGGGTCCTGTTGGTGGATTGATCAGGCGGGAGTGAGTCGCACGGCTGCAGGAATGCCACAATGTCTGGTGGCGGGCGGCCGCGTCGCGACAACCGCACAATTCCGCTTGCGTTTCGCCGCAATATGGTCGATTGCTTGTTGTTGCACCGGACACCACTGCGTGTGTCCGGTGCATGCGTTTGGATGCTCCAGGAGTCCTACCATGGCGACCGGTACTGTGAAGTGGTTCAATCCGACCAAAGGCTTCGGTTTTATCCAGCCGACGGGCGGTGGGCCGGATGTATTCGTGCATATCTCGGCGGTGCAGCGCGCCGGGCTGAGCACGCTCAATGAAAAGCAGCAGGTGGAATACGAGATCGTCAGCAATCGCGGCAAGAGCTCGGCGGAAAATCTCAAGGTGAAATAGGCGCGGTTGCAGTTCGGAGCCGAGCGCCCCCGGCCTTTCCGACAGCCATCATTCGAGACGCCGGCAGCGATATCAGGCGGCCGGCGTCGGCTTGGCCAATCAGTTCGTCGATCTCGAGTCGTCCGGTGCATCCTGTGCGCCGGCTTTTTTTCGGCCGGGCCTTGTTTCGCTTCTGCGGCATCTCCCGATGTCGGCTGTGCGCGTGGCCGCAACGGCGGGGCATTCGCATCGCCAGTCGGCGGCTCGTGCGAGCCGGTTGCCACCGCGCCCGGTGGCAGGCCGGGTGGCCGCCATCAATCCCGCGGGTCGAAAAACCCGGGGCCGGTCGAAACCATGTGGCTGTCGAACGGATTCGGCTCGGTCGGGGCGGGGGCGACGGCGCGCGGTCGCATGCGGACGGTGCGCAGTTTTCGCCTGGGCTTGGGGCGGCGGATCACCGTGTCGTCTGCCACGACGCCGCGCGGATCGATACGCGGCAGCGGCGCCTGGTCGATGGCCGGAATGGGCGATTCCCGAATTGGGGCGCTGTCCGGTGCCGCTGGCAAGGTCGCGACGGCGGAAGGAACTTCACCCGGCGCCGCTTCGGCTTCGGACGGCATTTCGGGGGCAAGCGGGGTCTCCGCGGCGGTTGCGGCTGGGCTGTCGATACCGGTCGGGGGAAGCCCGCCACCCGCCTCTGGACCAGCAACCGGCGTCGTCACGTCGGGGGGCGCGGTGGCGACCTGAGCCGGGTCGGTGCTGGGGGCGACCGGCGGATCGTCCGTCGGCGCGACGAACGGATAGGACTGGGTAACCGGCGGCTGGGCTGCCTGGTCGGACGGGGCCGACAGCGCGCGCAAACGCTGCAACTCGTCGCTGCGGCGCGCATAGCCGAGGGTGTGAATCTCCGGATCCGACGGCGTCACGATGGCGCTCTGCACCAGCAGCCGGTGAACGTCGGGAATGCCGGCGACTCCCTTCTGCGGATCGCGGAAAGAGAACAGGCCGGAACCGGTGATCATGACCAGGACCAGCGTGGCGATCGACGCGCCGATGATCAGCCGCAGATTGG
>JAVBUK010000056.1:0-3097 GCA_031555345.1 Xanthobacteraceae bacterium
GAGGAAGTTCCTGCCGATGATCATCGGCTCGAGCTCGGCGTGGTTGATGTTGGAGGGGATGATGGCGCGGCCGCGCGCGATCTCCGAGCGCACAAATTCCGGCGTCACGAACAGCGGCACCGCTGCGCCGAAGCTCTCGCCGTCGGCGCGCGCCGCTTCCGCGCGCTCGAGCTGCACCTTGCGGCCGAGATTCTCGCGCTCGGCGACGTAGATCATCTCCTTGGTGATCACCCCGGCGCGCGCCCATTCGAGCTGGGTGGCCGGCTGGCCGGGCAGCGCCCGCAGCGGCCGGTGGTGGCGCGGAAAAGTGCGCGCCGCATGGTCGCCGCCGACATTGCCGTTGTCGGCCGGCACGACCGCGCGGCCGTCGTAGTCCTCGATCCCGCCGCGCTCCCGCACCCATTCCAGGCGCGGGCGCGGCAGGCCGTGGTCGACGTCGATGATGACCGCCTCGTCGGTGTAGGGGCCGGAGGGATCGTAGACCGGCACCGGCGGTTCGCCCGATGCCTCGGTGAGCGGGATCTCGCGCCGCGGCACGCGCAGATCGGGCGCCGCCTCCGGCACCGAATAGGCTTTGCGCGACCCGGCGATCGCGCCGGTCGTCACCTTGGGGCGGTCGCCCGCGGGGCCCTCGCCCACGGAGCGGTCGCCTGCGGGAGCCTGATGGTCGGGATCGCGCATGTTCGAATCGTGAATATTCATGGGGGTGCTCGTTCGGGGGTGGTGGGCTTTCGGGGTGGAAGGACCGGGTTGCAGCGACGATCGAGCTGGTTGTTGGCGTGCCGCGGGCTCGCATGCCCCGGCGGCACAAATCCGCGGCGGTTCTGGTCGACGTTCGGCGGCATGGCGTCCTGTCCCTTCGCCGGCATGACCCGGATCAGGTTCAAAGGGTACCCGCGGTGCCTGGCGGTTTGTTCCGGTGCCAGGCGGGCGGTCTCTCAGCTCCCTGCCGGAGCTCCCCTCGGAACGCCGTCAATCTAGCCCTTCAACCGAAGGTGTCAACGCGCGACGGATCGACGTCCGCGTGTCGTGTCCGGCCGAGCGGTCGCGTCATCCGACCAACCCGATCGTTGCGCTTCCGCGATGCCGTCGCGCCCACGGGATGCGGTTGCGCATCCGCGATGCGATGGAACCGGATCGTTCCGGCGGGTGTTGGCCGCTCACTGCACGGTGACGCCGAGGGTGCGGATGATCCGGCCCCATCGGTCGGCATCCGCGCGCGTGAGGGCGTGAAGCTCCTGCGGCGTGGCGTTGGCGACTTCGACCGCGATGTCCTCCATCCGCTTTTTCACGTCGGGCAGCGAGACGATGCGGTTGATCTCGGTGTTGAGCTTGGCGGATACCTCGTCGGGCAGGCCGGCCGGCCCGTAGGCCGCATACCACACCGCCATTTCGTAGCCCGGAAGGGTCTCGTTCACCGTCGGCACGTCCGGCAGCAGCGGCGAGCGCTTGCCTTCGGTGACGGCGAGCAGGCGCAGTTTGCCGGCCTTGACGTGTTCGAGGCTCTGGGTGCCGGCGGTGAAGAACAACTGGGTCTGGCCGCTGACGGTGTCGACCACCGCCGGGGCGCCGCCGCGGTAGGGCACATGCACCATTTCGATGCCCGCCATTTTCTCGAACAGCGCCGCACACAGATGGTTGGTCGAGCCCATGCCGGCCGACGCGTAGGAGATCTTCCGCGGATTGGCCTTGGCGTAGGCGATGAATTCAGCGACCGACCGGGCCGGTACCGAAGGATGAATGACCATGGTGTTGGTCACATAGGCCAGCAGCGCCACCGGGGAAAAATCCCTGACGCCGTCGAACGGCATCGCGGCGAACAACGCCTGGTTCATGGTGTGGACGCTCATGGTGTTGAACACCAGCGTGTAGCCGTCGGCGGCGGCGCGGGCGACCTGGGCGGTTCCGATGTTGCCGGAGGCGCCGGTGCGGTTCTCGATCACCACCGGCTGGCCGAAGGCGCGATGCAGGTGACCCGCCACCATGCGCGCCAGAATGTCGGTCGAACCGCCGGGCGCGAACGGCACCACGATGGTAATCGGGCGCGCCGGATAGCCCTGAGCCCGGCCGGCTCGCGTCATGGTCGATACGGTCAACCCGGCGATTGCGGCGGCCACCGATCGGCGCGTAAAACTCATCTTCGCCAACTCCACGGAACAAAAAAACCACCCAGCGGAAACAACGCCACCAGTCTGGTGGGACGGGTTTCGGGCGTCGGCGCGGCGGTCACCCCAAGCTCTTTCCGCCGATCACGATCAAGCAACGGGCGTATGAGGGTCGTCCTATTAGGCTTTGCGAGGAACTTCAAATCCAAACCCACGGGCGCTCGCGCCTATCCCGGTTCGCGACCGTCGCATCCGGGGCGGCGATCCGCGCTTGGCGCGATGTCGAAACCGGAACATCCGGCGTTCCGATGAAGTGCCGGCCGCAAGCGTGACCGGAACGGCAAATCCGCCACACTTGCCCAGGCGCACGGACGCCGAGGATCCCGAGCAGGAGAACAATGATGCGGCTTGATTTTACCACCCGACCCGAAATCCGCGGCACCTTCGGGGCGGCCGCCACCACCCACTGGATCGCCAGTACGGTGGCGATGTCGGTGCTCGAACGCGGCGGCAATGCGTTCGACGCCGCCGTCAGTGCCGGGTTCGTGTTGCAGATCGTCGAGCCGCATCTCAACGGGCCGGGCGGCGACCTTCCGATCATCCTGAAGGTCCACGACGCCGCCGAGCCGGTGGTGATCTGCGGGCAGGGGCCCTATCCGGCCGCGGCGACCCTGGAGCGCTTCGCCGCGCTCGGCGTCAGGCAGGTGCCGGGAACCGGACTGTTGCCCAGCGTGGTGCCCGGGGCGTTCGACGGCTGGATGCTGCTGTTGCGCGACTACGGCACCTGGCGGCTCGCCGACGTGCTGGCGTCGGCGATCGAATATGCCGAGCGCGGGTTTCCGGTGCTGCCGCGGGTCGCGGCCTGCATCCTGGCGGCCCAGGACCTGTTCACCAACGAATGGCCGAGCTCGGCGGCGGTGTGGTTGCCGGGCGGAGAAGTGCCGCGGCCGCGCGCGCTGTTGTGTACGCCGGCGATCGCCGCGACCTACCGG
>JAVBUK010000065.1:0-2548 GCA_031555345.1 Xanthobacteraceae bacterium
TGTTCATGCGCTACTGTGCCGGATTTCCGGCGTTTCCAAAGCGCCGTAAAGCCCCTGTCCACAGGCACTTCCGGCGCTATGACGGTCTCGTATCACCCACTCGATTCCCGGAAGACCCAACATAATAGAGCGCCTGGACGACCCGGCTGGTTTCCCGGGCCGAGGGCGCCGCGGCCATCGCCGCCAGCGTCCACAGGATGACCAGCATCAGCAGGGCGATCGTGCCGACAAGCTTGCGGGTGCGCATGGTCGCCATCGGTCTGATCTCGAACCCTGTTGGTCCAGCCGGGCCTCACCATATAGGATTGGCCGAGCCGTTGGTCTATGTCCTGCGCATGAAGCCGGCCGGCGCTGTGGGGGAAACGTCATGGCCGCGCATGGCCCAGAATTCACGCGCCGGGCGGTCCGATCGTGGCTGCTCGTGGTCGCGGCGCTGGTGTTCGTGATGGTGCTGGTCGGCGGGGCGACGCGGCTGACGGAATCGGGCCTGTCGATCGTCGAATGGAAGCCGGTGAGCGGCGCGCTGCCGCCGTTCAGCGAGGCCCAATGGCAGGTCGAATTCGACAAGTACAAGACCATTCCGCAATACACCCGGATCAACGCCGGCATGACGCTGGGCGAATTCAAGACCATTTTCTGGTGGGAGTGGGCGCATCGCCTGCTCGGTCGGCTGATCGGGGTGGCTTTCCTGGTGCCGTTCTTGTTCTTTCTGGCGCGCGGCTGGATCGAGCCCGGCCTGCGCCTGCCGCTGTGGACGCTGTTCGGCCTGGGGGCGGTGCAGGGTGCCGTCGGCTGGTGGATGGTCGCCTCGGGGCTGGTCGACCGGGTGAACGTCTCGCAGTATCGGCTCGCCTTCCACCTCACGCTCGCGGCGCTGATCTATGTCGGGTTGTTGTGGACGGCCGATCGGCTGTCGTCGCGGCCGCGGAAGGTGGCGGCGGCGCGCCTGCGCGGCACCGCCTGGGCGCTGGTCGGGCTGGTGTTGGTACAGGTCTATCTTGGCGCCCTGGTGGCGGGTTTGCGGGCGGGGCTGATCTACAACACCTGGCCCTTGATCGACGACGCCATCGTGCCGAGCGCGGCCCGGCTGTTGTTCGAGCAGCCGTTATGGCGAAACTTCTTCGAGAATGCCCTGACGGTCCAGTTCTGTCACCGCAGCGCGGCCTATGCCATCTGGGTCGCAACCGCGGTTCACGCGCTCGACGCCCGGCGGATGGGCGACAGGCCGACGCAACGCGGCGCAATCGTGCTGGTCGCGATGGTGTCGCTGCAGGCGGTCGTTGGAATCCTCACGCTGCTCCACCAGGTGCCGTTGCTGCTGGCGCTCGCCCACCAGGCGATGGCGATGGTCGTGCTCGGGGTCGCGGTGCTGCACGCGGCCGGCATGTCGATCCTGCCGCAAGACAGAATGGCCAGACTTGCCGCCAGGACGCCGTGAGGCGTCATCCGTCGGTTTCGCTTTGGGCATCGCCGTCGTTGCGAACGGCGACGCCTGGTCTCGAGGGGCGGCCGGAAACCGCGCTTACGGCGCCAGCGCCTGATCGAGGTCGGCGACGATGTCGTCCTTGTCCTCGATGCCGACCGCGATCCGCACCACGTCCGGGCCGGCGCCGGCCTGCACCTTCTGGGCGTCGGAAAGCTGGCGGTGGGTGGTCGAGGCGGGGTGTATGATCAGCGAACGGGTGTCGCCGATATTGGCCAGATGGGAGAACAGCCTGACCTTCGACACCAGTTTGACGCCGGCCTCGTAGCCGCCTCTGAGGCCGAACGTGAAGACCGCGCCGGCGCCTTTCGGGCAGTATTTTTGTGCGAGGTTGTAGTAGCGGTCTCCCGGCAGGCCGGGATAGCTCACCCATGCGACCTGCGGGTGGTTCGACAGCCATTCGGCCACCGCTTTGGCGTTGTCGCAGTGACGTTGCATGCGCAACGGCAGCGTCTCGATTCCGGTGAGGATCAGAAAGGCGTTGAAGGGCGAAATCGCCGGCCCGAGGTCGCGCAGCCCCAGCACCCGGCAGGCGACCGCGAAGGCGAAGTTGCCGAAGGTCTCGTGCAGCACCATGCCCTGGTACTCGGGACGAGGCTCGCACAGCATCGGGTAGCGGTTCTCGCGCGACCAGTTGAACGTGCCGCCGTCGACGATCATGCCGCCGATCGAGTTGCCGTGGCCGCCGAGGAACTTGGTCAGCGAGTGGACGACGATGTCGGCGCCGTGTTCGATCGGCTTGCACAGGTAGGGCGTCGCCAGCGTGTTGTCGACGACCAGCGGCACGCCGGCGCGGCGCGCGACGGTGGAGACCGCCTCGAGGTCGGTGATCACGCCGCCCGGATTGGCGATCGACTCGACGAAAATGGCCTTGGTCTTGGGCGATATCGCCCGTTCGAACGTCGTGATGTCGTCGGGGTCCGCCCACACCACGTTCCAGCCGAAATTCTTGAACGAGTAGTTGAACTGGTTGATCGTGCCGCCATAGAGCTTTTTGGAAGCGACGAACTCGTCGCCGGGCGTCATCAGCGCATGCATCACCAGGGCCTGGGCGGCATGACCCGA
>JAVBUK010000246.1:0-9274 GCA_031555345.1 Xanthobacteraceae bacterium
CCCCGCGGGCGGCCCCGGTGCGCGGGGGGGCCGCCGGCGGGGCGGGGTGGGAGGACGTTTTAGGCGCGCCGCCGCCGCGCGGCCGCGCGGCGCCGCCCCTCGCCGGTCGGTTGGCCGTTGATCTCCGGCGCGTGGGGTGTACGCTATCGGCGCCTCCGCGTGGCGGGGGCCGGCACAATGGGGAACATCATGCGGATCATGACGATCGTTGTGTTTGCGGCCGCAACGCTGATGCTCGGCAGCGTCGGGCCGGGATCGGCGGCGCCAGCCGCCGGCGGCGCCATCGCCCAGACGGCGCAGGATACGGCGGAATCGGCGCGCTACATCCGCCGGAAGGGACGGAGCTGCTATCGCAAGTGTTACCGCGAGTTCGTGATCGGCCGCAGGGTCTGCCGCACCTATTGCAACTGGTTCTGACCCGAAACCCCGGCTGAGCTCCCGGCTCGGCCGGATTCGGTCGAGCCGGGAAGAATCCGAAATGCCCCCGACCGCCCGGGGGAACGTCGGAACCGCAAAGGACACCAGCAACGCCGGGATGCCGGTGTGGTTCTGGATCTGACGTTGCGATCAAGCACGCGCCGCACGTGTGATCGGAACGTCAAATCCACCACACCAGCGACCTTATTCGACCTTGATGTTGGCGGCCTTGATCACCGGGCCCCACTTGTCGGCCTCGGCGCGCATGAAGGCCTCGAATGCCGCCGGCGTGCTGCCGACCGGCACCGACCCGACCTTCTTGAGATAGTCGAGCACGGCCGGGTCCTTCAGCGCCGCCGCGACATCCTGCTGGATCCTGGCGACCAGCGCCGGATCCATGCCCTTGGGGCCGAGAAAGCCGAACCAGTTGCCGCAGGCGTAGCCGGTGACGCCCTGCTTGGCCACCGTCGGCACGTCCGGCATCGAGGGCGAGCGCACCGCCGTGGTGATCGCCAGCGCGCGAACGGTGCCGCCCTCGAGCTGGCCGATCACTTCCGACATCGGATTGAAGCTCGTCGGGATCTCGCCGGCGATCACCGCTGTCAGCGCCGGCGCACCGCCCTTGTAGGGGATCGACACGATCTTCACGCCGGCCAGGTGGTTGAGCAGTTCGCCGGCGAGATGGGCCGAGGTGCCGTAGCCCGACATGCCGTAGGACAACGCGCCCGGCTTGGCCCGCGCCTGCGCCAGCAGCTCCTTGAGGTCCTTGATCGGGCTGTTCCTGGCGACGTTGATGGTCAGCGGCATGTCCGCGACTTCGGTGATCGCCGTGAAGTCCTTGAACGTGTCGTAGGGCAGCCTGGGATAGAAGAACTGGTTCAGCGGATGGCCCGACGCCACCAGGATGAGGGTGTAGCCGTCGGGGGGCGCCTGGATCAGCGCCTGCGAGGCGATGATGCCGCCGGCGCCCGGGCGGTTCTCGATCACGGATTGCTGCCCCCAGGTTTTCGACAACGCCTGGCCGATGGTGCGTGCCATGACGTCGACGGCGCCGCCGGCGGCATATGGCACGATGACGCGCACCGGTTTGGTCGGAAAATTTTGGGCGTGCGCCATGACGGGAAGAAGCGTCAGGGCAACGACGATCAGACGAACGAGGGCAGTCACGACGATTTTCTCCAATTGAGCCTGTCAGAGTGATGAAACGTTGCTACTCGTTTGGCGGTACGCGCCGCGGTCTTCACACACCATCCGTTCGATCGTGATTCTGCGGACGGCACGTTGGCGCGCGCACCGAACGCCCGCACGCCTTCGTTCGGCCGGCGTACCAGCCCCTGCAGGGTTGTCTTATCGAACTGCTACCATTGCGGGAAAATTGTCCATCGGCAACCCCAAGGTCTGGTGTGTGAGCGAAGAAAAAGCGGCCTCCCGCGGCAGTCCATGCCCGGGAATACCCGTCTTGCGCAAGCACGGGCTTGCCTGTGCGGGCGGAATGCTTACGATCCGGTCCGCTCGGAAATGCTGAAATGCGGGGAGGGGTATCGGGTCCGACGCGCCCGATGCCCCGGGTGCGCGTTTGTCTGCGATCGCTGTCCGGGCGAACCCATTCCAACACCCGTTCCGTGTGGCTTTGGATAGGGACACCATCATGGCTACGAAAAATCGCGTTGGAATCAGTCGGCGCCACATTCTCGCCGGCGGCGCAGCCACAACCGCGCTGATCGCCGCGCCTTCCATCGTCCGAGCGCAGAACAAGGCGCTGAAGATCGCCGTCATGCTGCCGCGGTCCGGCTACCTGGCGGCGTCGGGGCAGAGTTGCCACCGCGGCGCGCTGATCGCGCCGAAGGTCCTGGCCGACTTCGGCTATGCGGTCGAGTTGATGCACGTCGACTTCGAGACCAATCCGGATGTGGCGCGCAATCAGGCCGAACGGGTGATCGGCGAAGGCGCGCAGGCGGTCATCGGGGCGTTCGAGTCGGCGGCCACGCTGGCGATCGCCAACGTGTGCGAGCAGCGCCAGGTTCCGTTCGTGGTGCATATCGGTTCGGCACCGCAGATCACCGAGCAGGGCTACAAGTTTCTGGTGCGCAATTTTCCGACCAATCCCCAGCTCCTGCGCACCGGTCTGCGCGGCATCAAGGACCTGATGGCCGCCACCGGGGTCGAGTTCAAGTCGGCCGTGTTCCTGCACGCCAACGACACCTTCGGCACCAGCCAGCGGCAGGCGATGGACCAGATTTTCCCGATTGCCGGGATGCCGTTCCGGCTGATCGAGTCGATGGCCTACGATCCCAAGGCGCAGGACCTCGCCGTCGAGGTGACCAAGATCCGCGCCGTCAATCCCGACCTGGTGCTGGTCATCACCCGGTCGTCCGACGCCATCAAGCTGGTGCGCGACATGGTCCGTCAGCGCTTCGAACCGAAGGCGATCATCTCGCCCGGTTCGCCCGGGCTGTACGACGAGGAGTTCTATCAGGCGCTCGGCCCGCTGGCGGACTTCCACCTGATCAACGTCGCCTGGGGCAATCCCAAGTCGAAGATGACCCAGGCGTTGGAAACGGCATTCAAGACCGCGTTTCCCAACAGCCGTTTCGCGGTGGACTGCTTCAACGTCGGGTTCACCTACGAGGCGCTGCTGATCTGCGCCGACGGGTTCAAGCGCGCCGGCACCGGCGACGGTCCGCGGCTGATGACGGCGATCAAGGCCACCGACATCGCCGATCACATGATGACCGGCGGCCCGATCCAGTTCGACGACAAGGGGCAGAACAACAACATTCAGCCCGCGATCGTGCAGAACCGCAACCGGACTCCGACCGTGGTGCTGCCCGCCGAGGCGGCGGCCATGGCCCCCGTCCTGCCCATGCCCGCATGGCAAGGCCGGACCTGAGCCGCGGCCGGGAACATCGTGCCGCTGTCCCGGCGACGGAGAGCGCGCGCAAACGCAACCTGAACGGCCGGATCTGCGGTGTCGGTGTTGGAAGCGCGCTTGCGCATTCGCCCGAACACCCGCTCCGGTGATCGAACGAAAATGGAGACCATGATGTCGTTGATCGAGAACCGTGGCCCGAACCGCCGTCGCGTGGTCGCGGGCGGGGTGGCCGCCGCCGCGCTTCTGGCGGCACCGGGCATCGTCCGTGCGCAAGCGAAAGCGGTCAAGATCGCGTGTTTCGCGCCGCGATCCGGCTATCTGGCGGCCGCCGGGCAGAGCTGCCACCGCGGCGCGCTGATCGCCCCCAAGGTGCTCGCCGATTACGGTCATCAGGTCGAGCTGTTGCATGTCGACTTCGAGACCAATCCGGACGTGGCGCGCAATCAGGCCGAGCGCGTCATCGGCGAGGGCGCGCAGGCGGTCATCGGCGCGTTCGAATCCGCCGCAACGCTGGCGATCGCCCAGGTCTGCGAGCAGCGGCAGGTGCCCTTCGTGGTCAGCATCGGGTCGGCGCCGCAGATCACCGAGCAGGGCTACAAGTACCTGGTGCGCAATTTTCCGACCAATTCCCAGCTGCTGTCGAACGGCCTGCAGGGGATCACACACCTTTCGGCGGCGACCGGGTTCGCGTTCAAGTCGGCCGTGTTCCGGCACGCCAACGACACCTTCGGCACCGGCCTGCGGCAGGCGATGGATCGTCTGTTCCCGGCCGCCGACATGCCGTTCAAGCTCGTCGAGTCGATCGCCTACGATCCCAAGGCGCAGGATTTCGCCGTCGAGGTGACCAAGGTCCGGGCGATCAACCCCGATCTCGTGATGCTCATTTCCCGCTCGGCGGACGCCATCAAGCTGGTGCGCGACATGGTGCGGCAGCGCTTCGAACCCAAGGCGATCATTTCGCCGGGTTCGCCGGGGCTTTACGACGAGGAGTTCTATCAGGCGCTCGGGCCGCTGGCCGACTACCACCTCATCAACCTGCCGTGGGCCAACCCCAAGGCGAAGATGACCCAGGCCCTCGAAGCCGCCTTCAAGGCGGCGCACCCCAACAACCGCTTTGCGGTCGACTGTTTCAACGTCGGGTTCACGTTCGAGGCGCTGCTGATCTGCGCCGACGGGTTCAAGCGCGCCGGCAGCGCCGACGGCCCGGCACTGATGGCCGCCATCAAGGCCACCAGGCTCGCCGACCACGTCATGATCGGCGGCACGATCGAGTTCGACGACAAGGGCCAGAACAACAACATCAGCCCCGGGGTGATGCAGAACCGCAACCGGACCCCGATGGTCGTCTTCCCGGCCGAGGTGGCGACGATGGCGCCGGTGCTGCCGATGCCTCCGTGGCAAGGACGGTCATGAACGGGATCGCGTTCCTCTCCGGTTCGAGAGGGAGGGGCCGACCTTCCAAGGGTGCCGGGCGCGCTCTGCGCTCCCGGGTCGACAATCCGGGTGGTTTGCGCGCTATAAGCCGCGTCGATGTCCGAGGTCGGGTCAGTTGAGGGATACCGAAATGTCGTTGTTCAGGAGTCCCAAGCCGGATCGGCGCCGCCTGCTCGGCGGCGGACTGGCCGCCGCTGCGCTCCTCGCGGCGCCTGCGGTGGTCGGTGCCGAGGCCAAGGCCCTCAAGATCGCGGTGGTGTTGCCGCGGTCGGGATACCTTGCGGCTCCCGGGCAGGCCTGCCACCGCGGTGCGCTGATCTCCGCGAAAGTCCTGTCCGACTACGGCTATCGGGTCGAACTGATGCACGTCGACTTCGAGACCAATGTCGACGTCGCCCGCACCCAGGTCGAACGGGCGATCGGCGAGGGAGCCCAGGTGGTCACCGGGGCGTTCGAGTCCGCCGCCACGATGGCGATCGCCCAGGTCTGCGAGCAGCGCCAGGTGCCGTTGGTGGTCAACCTGGGCTCGGCACCGCAGATCACCGAGCAGGGCTACAAGTTCCTGGTCCGCAACTTCCAGACCAACCCGCAACTGCTGATCAACGGCCTGAAAGCCATCACGGACCTGACGGCGGTGACCACGGTCGGGTTCGAAAGCGCCGTGTTCCTGCACGCCAACGACACCTTCGGCACCGGTCAGCGGCAGGCGATGGATCGCATCTTTCCACAGGCCGGGATGCCGTTCGAGCTGCGTGAATCGATCGCCTACGATCCCAAGGCGCAGGACCTGACGGTCGAGGTCGCCAAGATCCGCGGCATCAATCCCGACCTGGTGTTGATTATCACGCGCGCCGCCGACGCCATCAAGCTGGTGCGCGACATGGTGCGCCAGCGGTTCGAGCCCAAGGCGATCATTTCGCCCGGCTCGCCCGGACTCTACGACGAGGAGTTCTTCCAGGCGCTGGGGCCGCTCGCCGATTACCACATCGTCAACATCCCGTGGGTCAATCCCAAGGCGGCGATGACCCGGGCGCTGGAGGCGGCGTACACGGCGGCTTATCCGAACCATCGCTTCGCCGCCGACTGCTTCAACGTCGGCTTCACCTACGAGGGCGTGCTGATCGCGGCCGATGCCTTCCGGCGCGCCGGCACCCCGTATGGTCCGGAGCTGATGGCCGCGCTCAGGACGACCGACATCGTCGATCACGTGATGATCGGCGGCCCGATCCGGTTCGACGACAAGGGGCAGAACAACAACATCGGTTCCGGCGTCATGCAGAATCGCAATCGCACCCCCACCGTGGTGCTTCCGGCGGAAGCGGCCGCGACGACTCCCGTCCTTCCCATGCCGCGGTGGCAGGGGCTGACTTGATTCGCGCACCGTTCCGGTTATGACAATTCGCTCCGCCGGCGCCGCCGGCGGGAAAGGGTAACGGACGTCTCAGTCGTGTTGTCTCTGTATCTCAACGTGATCGTCCAGGGGCTGCTCACCGGCCTGATCTACGGCCTGATGGCGCTCGGCCTGTCGGTCATCTTCGGGGTGGTGCGGGTGGTCAACTTCGCACACGGCGAATTCGCCGTGGTGGCGATGTACGCCGCGTTCCTGCTGTTCCGCTTCCTCGGCATCGACCCTCTGCTCGCCATGGCGCCGATCGCGGCGGTGTTCTTCGTGATCGGCTACCTGTTGCAGGTGTCGCTGATCCACCGCTTCGTCGGCCGGCCCGACTATCAGCAGTTCATCCTGCTGGTCGGACTGGCGATCGTCATCGTCAACGTGCTGCTGATCGGCTTCGGCCCGGACGCTCAGCCGGTCAACCTGTCCTACGGGTTCGACAGTTACCTGGTCGGTCCGGTGATTCTCGACAAGGCGCGCATCTTCGCGGCGCTCGCCGCCGTGGTGGTCGCCGGCCTGCTGTTCTGGTTCTTCCGCCGCACCCGCACCGGCGTCGCGATCCGCGCCTGCGCCGACAACCTGGTCGGCGCGAGCGTGGTCGGCCTCGACGTCAGGCGCCTGTACGCGACGACGTTCGGGATCGGGCTCGCCTGCGTCGGCGCCGCCGGCGCCCTGATGGTGGCGATCGCCGACGCGGTGCCGAGCCTGGGGCCGGCCTACACGCTGCTCGCCTTCACCATCGTCATCATCGGCGGGCTCGGCTCGATGACCGGGGCGCTGGTCGGCGGCGTCCTGATCGGCGTGTCGGAGGCGCTGGCCGGGTTCGTCCTGGCGCCGTCGATGAAGAGCATGTTCTCGTTCGGGCTCCTGATCGTGGTGCTGGTGTTGCGGCCGCAGGGGCTGATGGGGCAGAGACCATGATCGAACCGTGGCGAGAAATGCGCCGACGCGGCCGGGCGCTGGCGGCGATCGTGCTGCTGCTGCTGGTCGCCGCGCCGCTGGCCGCCGACCGCTACCTGTTGTCGGTGCTCACCTTCATCCTCTACCTCGCCTATGTGGGCCAGGCCTGGAACCTGATGACCGGCTACGCCGGCCAGCTGTCGCTCGGCCACGCGCTGTATGTCGGGCTCGGCAGCTACGTCTCGGCGCTGCTGTGGCTGCATTTCGGCGTCGGACCGTGGGCCAGCGTGTTCGTCGCCATGGCGGTGGCGGCGGCGTTCGGCGCCTTCATCGGCTGGCTCGGGTTCCGCTTCGGCATCGAGGGGGTCTATTTCGCGCTGCTGACCATCGCGTTCGCCGAGTTCACCCGGATCGCGTTCGACAACATGGACTTCACCGGCGGCGCCGGCGGGCTGTTCATGCCCTACGAGGAGAAGCGCCTGGGCGAATGGTGGAACCTGCGCGGCGGCCAGCTGATGTTCTACTACATCGCGCTCGTCCTGGCGGTCGCCGCCGTGATGCTGACGGCGTGGCTCGCGCGTTCGCGGCTCGGCTATCAGTGGATGGCGGTGCGCGAGGACGAGGCGGCGGCGCGCGCCCTCGGCATCGACGCCTTCCGCGCCAAGATGAAGGCGGTGCTGATCTCCGCCGCGATGACCGCGGTGGGCGGGGTGTTCTACGCCTTCTACTACAACACCCTGTTTCCCTCGCAGGTGTTCGACATGAACCGCTCGATCGAGCTCATTCTCGGGCCGATCGTCGGCGGCCTGGGAACGATCTTCGGACCGGTGGTCGGAGCGTTCATCCTGACGCCGCTCGGCGAGGTTCTGATCGCCGTGACCGAGCGGCTCGGGCTCAACGCGCCGGGCACCAAGGCGGTGTTCTACGGCCTGATCCTGATGGTGATCATCACGCTGCGGCCGGCGGGGGTGTGGCCGTGGCTGGTGCGGCGGTTCGGGCTCACGGGGCGCAAGCGATGAGCACGCTGTTGTCGGTCGAAGCGGTGAGCAAACGGTTCCGCGGGCTGGTCGCGGTCGACGGCGTGAGCTTTCGGGTCCCCGCCGGCGACATATTCGCGGTGATCGGCCCCAACGGCGCCGGCAAGACCACGCTGTTCAACATGATCGCCGGGGTGCTGGCGGCCGACGATGGGACGATCGCGTTCGACGGACGGCGGATCGACGGCCTGCCGCCGGACGCGGTCTGCCGGTGCGGGATCGGCCGCACGTTCCAGCTGGTCCGGCCGTTCCCCAACCTGACGGTCGAGGACAACGTGATCGTCGGCGCGCTGCTGCGGCGGCCGGACGTGGCGGAGGCCAAGCGCCACGCCGATCGCGTGCTGGCGCGCCTCGATCTGCTCGGCAAGCGCTCGCTGGTCGCCTCGACCCTGACGTTGCCCGATCGCAAGCGGCTCGAAGTCGCCCGGGCGCTGGCGACCGAACCGAAGCTCCTGCTGCTCGACGAGGTGATGGCGGGCCTGCGCCCGACCGAAACCGACCGCATGGTCCAGATCCTGTCCGACCTCAACCGCGAGACCGGGCTGACCATCCTGCTGATCGAGCACGTGATGCGCGCCGTGATGGCGCTCGCCGACCATGTCCTGGTGCTGCACCACGGGGCGGCGATCGCCGAAGGGACGCCCGACGCCGTCGTGCGCGATCCGGCGGTGGTGAAATCCTATCTCGGCGCGGAGACGATCGGCTGATGTTGACGGTCGAAAACCTCGATGTGTTCCACGGCGACGCCCGCGCGCTCGACGACGTGTCGCTCGACGTGCCCGAGGGCACCATCGTGGCCATCGTCGGCGCCAACGGCGCCGGCAAGACGTCGCTGATCCGGACCATCGCCGGCATGCATCGGCCGGCGCGCGGCCGCATCCTGTTCCGCGGCGACGACATCGCCGGGTGGCCCAGCCACCGGGTGTGCAATCTGGGCATCGGCCAGGTCGCCGAGGGTCGCCAGATCTTTCCCAGCCTCAGCATTGCCGAGAACCTGGACATGGGGGCCATGCTGCCGCGGGCCAAGGCGGGGCGTCGGCGGCGCCTGGAGCGGATCTATGCCCTGTTCCCGATCCTGGCGGAACGCGCCGGCCAGGCGGCCGGCACGCTGTCCGGCGGCGAACAGCAGATGCTGGCGATCGGCCGCTGCCTGATGGGGGCGCCCGATCTGGTGATGTTCGACGAGCCTTCGCTCGGGCTGTCGCCCACCATCGTGCATCA
>JAVBUK010000200.1:0-4503 GCA_031555345.1 Xanthobacteraceae bacterium
CCCCGCGGCCGCGACCGAGCGCGCGTCCTGCTCGATCGGCGCCCAGTCCGCCCGATCGCGCCCCTGTGCCTTGAAACTGCCGAGCGCATTGATCGACTGCGGCGTCAGCCCGACATGGGCCATCACCGGCACCCCGCGCTCGACCAGGAAGCGGATCGTCTCGGCCATGCGGGTGCCGCCTTCGAGCTTGATGGCGCCGCAACCGGTCTCCTTCATGACCCGAGCGGCGGTCGTGAACGCCTGCTCCTTCGAGGTCTCGTAGGAGCCGAACGGCAGGTCGACCACCACCAGCGCCCGCTGCGAGCCGCGCATCACCGCCAGCCCCTGCAGAATCATCATCTCCAGGGTGACCGGGACGGTGCTTTCGAGCCCGTGCATCACCATGCCGAGCGAGTCGCCCACCAGGATGACGTCGCAGTGCTTGTCGAGAATCCGCGCCGTGTGCGCGTGATAGGAGGTCAGGACGACAATCGGTTCGCCGCCTTTGCGGGCGCGGATGTCCGGCGCCGTCAACCGTTTCTGTTCAGCTTGCAACGACATGATCAGGTTCCCAGAACTGGCGTACCGAACGCCGGCACGCCGATGACCAACGGATGAAACACCAGCCCGACCGCGAGGTAGATGATCGTCCCGACCAGGACCGCCATCCAGTCGTAACGCCGGCCGCCGGTCGGAATCGGCGGCGCCCCCCGGTCCCGGCGGTGCTTGAGGGATATGCGGTCGTACACCGCCCAGGCCAGGATCGTGCCGAACAGGATGATGGAGCCGAGATCGCCGTTGCTGACGAGGTGACCGACCGCCCACAGTTTCACCCCGACCAGCATCGGATGCTTGAGCACGCGCTTGATATGGCCGGGAATGTACGCCGCGGTCACGCAGATCATCGCCGGCCACATCAGCGCCTCGTCGAGATGGCGCGTCCACGCCGGCGGATCCCAGAGGTCGATCCACCCGGCCGCACGGTAGTGCGCGAAGCCATAGCCGATCAGCACGATGCCGATCAGCGCCACCAGCGAGAACAGGCCCTTGTAGAGGCCCTCGCCCAGCCGCTTGACCACGGCCTCACGGGCGGCGCGGCGCGTCACCAGGACATGCGGGCCGAGCCACAGGACGAGGCCGAGAACAAGGGTGGCGATCCCCATGAACGTCTCCGGTAAGCGGCGGAATGCGCCTCTCTACCACGAAACGCATGGGTGGGGGTAAGGGCTCGTGCCACTTCCCGGCGCCGCCACAGTATGGTCACGAGGTTCACTCCCCGATCGCCGACGCGAGGTCGGCACCTGGACGTCGGAACCGGGACTCTCGCCAAAGCAGGAACGGACTACCCATCGTCCGGCGCGCGCCGACGCCGTCCGGTCGGTCGTCGCCGGCGGCTGGAACGATCTCGTCCCGCACGACCGACTGGCCCGGCTGCCGGTCGAAAATCTCGGCCCGCTGGACGTCTCGATCGACGCCCACGGCGGCAGCACCTATGCGCAGTGCATCCAGTCGGCGCGCCGTCGCCTGCCCGACATCATCCAGGCCCTCGATCAGGCGCGGGCGCAGGACGCCCCGATATCGCCACCAGGGCACGACGCGGCAAGGCGGAATACGCCCGATCCGTCGCGGCATTGAAGCGGATTCCGATCGAGCGGGACACGACAATCGTCGTGCCGGCAGCTAAGATGTTTTCGAGCTCCGAGCCGCACGCACGTCGAAGACCGACACGGCCTGCTTTGCGTCGCGGCGCGTGGTGAGGACAGTGGAGAATGCCATGCAGAGCCGCATCGCTCTGGTGTTTCTGGCTTTGGTGTGCGCCTGCCCGGCGGCGGCGCAGCAGTGGCCCGCACGTCCGGTGAAGGTGATCGTGCCGTTCGGACCGGGGTCGACGCCGGACATCGTCACCCGGGTGGTGGCCGACCAGCTGCAGCGCCGGCTCGGCCAGCCGTTCGTGGTCGAGAACAAGGCCGGCGCCGGCGGCAACACCGGCACCGACGCCGTCGCCAAGGCGGAGGGAGACGGCTACACGATCGGGATCAGCATCGGCGGCCCGCTGGCGATCAATCCGCTGCTGTTCGGCAAGCTGCCCTACGATCCGGCGAAAGACTTCACCTACGTCACCCTGCTGGCCACCCAACCCAACGTGCTGGCGGTCAACGCCGGCCTCGACGTCGCCTCGGTGGCCGACCTGATCGTCCTGCTGCGGCAGAACCCGGGCCGGTTCAATTACGGGTCGATCGGCATCGGATCCCTGTCGCACCTGGCGATGGAGGCGATCATCGCCGCGAGCGGCTCGCGAATGGTGCACGTCCCCTACGCCAGTTCGCCGCAGGCGATGACCGCGCTGCTGCGCGGCGACGTCCAGGTCGTGTGCCTGCCGGCCCTCGGCGTCGTCGCCCAGGCGGGCAATCCCGCCGCCCGGATCCTGGCGGTGACCACCGCCCGGCGTTCCGCCCTGGTGCCCGGCGTCCCCACCCTCAAGGAGAACGGCATCGACGTCGAGGCGGACGCCTGGAACGGCGTCATCGCGCCGGCCGCGACGCCACCCGCTTTCACCGACAAGCTGCGGACCGAGATCGGCGCCGTCCTGGCGATGCCGGAGGTGCGCGCCAAGCTGGCGACCCAGGTGATGGAGCCGATTCCCTCGACCGAAGCCGCGTTCCGGGCCCGCATCGCCGCCGACATCGCCCGCTGGGCGCCGGTGATCCGGGCGGCGAACATCAAGGTGAATTGACCCGCCGGCCGATGCACGTGCCGCGCGCGGTGTTCGAGCGCAGTGGCCCTCCTTCGATCACGACGCGATCAGACGGATGCGGATCTTCGCCCGCTAACTTTCTGGAGCGAGAAAATACACCGGCTCCAAACGCAACTTGGCTTTCGCTTTTTGTGGGATCCTCTCGTAGTGCTGCAACCACAATTCGAGAAATCGATCGAGATCGATAAGATCGATGTGTACGGCACCGTTTCCGGCCTCCCGCTTTGCGTCTTTTGTAAAACCTCCGGAAGAGACAAATACCCCGATTTCCCGGTCTCCACGGATAATGCCGCGTAGTGCGGCAATCTCTTCACGGCTCGCGGCTTGGTTCCGATGCTTCACCTGCACTCGAATGTGGGGCGTTCTTGCTCCAAGAGGGTCGACATAGGCCAGGATATCAGTCCCCCGATCCGGGCCGGGTGGAGCATTGAAGCGGGTCGTATAGCCCATAGCCTCCAGGAGCGCAGCAACAAGCCCTTGGAATTCGTCCCACTCGAGCCGATCGAGATGTTCGTCGATTTCCGCCCGCGCACGCTCCTTTGCGTCCGCGAACAACAGCGACGCAATCGGTGCCGGCGCATCTTCCACGGCAGATTCTTCGGTTTCGTGAGGCGCCTTGGGTCGTCCTTGCCCCCATTTCCAATCGCGATAACGAGAGCGCAGAAGTTTCTTCAGTTCATCAACGGAAAGATCGGCTGCTTTCTGGCCTTCCTCGGTGAGACTCCACAGCCCATCCGTCTTATTGAGCAACGCGGCTTTGGTTCCGGCAACCGACTGGAAATGCAGGCGCACACGCCAGCGAGGGAGGCCCGAGCCACTCATCACCTCGTTGTCGGAATCGTCCAGCAAAACCCTGGACGCGATTTCTTTGTAAATTTCTTGTGGCCGCAATCCCTCTGGCTTCTCTTTCAGGAGTTCAAGGACTGTCTTGAAAAGCGCTACCCCACGGTCCGTTGTTTTCGGAAAAGCCACTTTCCAGCCTCCGGCGGCCACAAAGAACGTTATGCGCAACTACACCAAAAAAGCGCCTCTATCGCCATCGGGGCTAATTCGGATAACATCAGCGCGGCTATCGTCCCGGCATCGCCGGATCGGCGCGACGAATTTCTTCGCGCCATCAACGATCTGACACCGAGGCACGAAGGCCGGCTTTGCACGCGTTCGGCCTCCGGCGGCATCGCCGAGCCGGCGCTATCCCGCCGCCGTCTTCTTGACGTCCTTGACGTCGGCGAAGGCGAGGCCCGGGGCGCGCTCGCGGGTGTAGTCGAGGTAGAAGGCGTTGCGGGCCAGGAACACCACGTCGCCGTCGAGATCCTCGGCGATGCTCGAGCCGTTGGCGGCGACGAAGTCGTCGAGCCGTTTCGGGTCGTCGGCGGAAATCCAGCGCGCCAGCTGGAACTCGCAGACGTCGAATTCGACCGGCAGGCCGTATTCGGCGTCGAGCCGCATCTTCAGGACATCGAGCTGCAGCGGCCCGACCACCCCGACCAGCGCCGGGGCGCCGTCGCGCGGCCGGAACACCTGCACGACGCCCTCTTCCGACATCTGCTGCAAAGCTTCCTTCAGCTTCTTCGCCTTCATCGCATCCGTCAGCCGCACGCGGCGGACGATTTCCGGCGCAAAGCTGGGAACGCCGACGAAAGTAAGCTCCTCGCCTTCGGTCAGGGTGTCGCCGATCCGCAGGGTGCCGTGGTTGGGAATGCCGACGACATCGCCGGCGAACGCCTCGTCGGCCACCGAGCGGTCCTGGGCGAAGAAGAATTGCGGGC
>JAVBUK010000235.1:0-7129 GCA_031555345.1 Xanthobacteraceae bacterium
CGTCGACCGCACGCAGCACGGCAGTGCGCTCGCGCGAACGCGTTTCAGCCCGGCGCGCCTGCCTCTTGCGTTCGGTCGACCATGCGCGGACCTGGTCGATGCCGCCCATGCGGACAAACCAGTAGATGATCCACATGAAAAGGGTGAACAGGATGGTGGCGATGATCGGCATGAGGACGAATCTCGTCTCTGGCGAGCGGCCCCTCACCGCCCCGGAAAATCCAGATTTGCCGCCGCCGCCGCACGGCCGGAGGGCGGGTCGCGCATGCGGCGGGATCGGGCGGGCGATTCGGGCTCGACCAAAGCCCAGCCGGTCCGAGCCGGGACGCCCGCGGCCGGCACGAACGCAGGAACACGGCCCGTCAGCGAAGCGCCTTCAGCGCCGCCTTGCCGCCGTACTTCGCCTGCGGCCCGAGCTCCTGCTCGATCCGCAGAAGCTGGTTGTATTTTGCGGTCCGGTCGGAACGGGCGAGCGAGCCGGTCTTGATCTGGCCGCAGCCCAGCGCGACCGCGAGGTCGGCGATGGTCGAGTCCTCGGTCTCGCCCGAGCGGTGCGACATCACCGAGGTGTATCCGGCCTTGTGGGCCATCTCCACCGCCGCGATCGTCTCGGTCAGTGTGCCGATCTGGTTCACCTTGATCAGGATCGAGTTGGCCAGCCCGCGCTTGATGCCGTCGGCCAGTCGCGTCACGTTGGTAACGAACAGGTCGTCGCCCACCAGCTGGCATTTCGATCCGATCAGGTCAGTGACGTGCTTCCAGCCGTCGAAGTCGTCCTCCGCCATGCCATCCTCGATCGAGACGATCGGGTAGCGGGAGACGAGCTCGGCGAGATACTTCGCCTGCTCTTCGGGTGAGCGCTTCGTGCCTTCCCCGGCGTACACATAGGCGCCGTCCTTGAAGAACTCGGATGCGGCCGGGTCGAGCGTCAGCGCCACGTCCTCGCCAGGCCGGTATCCGGCTTGCTCGATCGCCTTCATCACAAACCCCAGCGCCGCGTCGGCGGACGGCAGGTTGGGGGCAAAACCGCCCTCGTCGCCCACATTGGTGTTGTGGCCCGCCTCCTTGAGCGCCGCCTTGAGGGTCTGAAAGATTTCCACGCCCATCCGCAGCCCTTCGGCGAAATTGGGCGCCCCGATCGGCATGATCATGAATTCCTGGAAATCGATCGGGTTGTCGGCATGCACGCCGCCGTTGAGAATGTTCATCATCGGCACCGGAAGCAGCCGCGCGGTTGCGCCGCCGACATACCGGTACAGCGGCAACCCGCTGGCGCGTGCCGCCGCCTTGGCGGTGGCCAGCGAGACGCCCAGGATGGCGTTCGCGCCCAGCCGCCCCTTGTTGGGCGTGCCGTCGAGCGCGATCAGCGTCTCGTCGATCTGGACTTGCTCCTCGGCCTCCATGCCGCCGACCGCTTCAAAAATTTCGCTGGTCACGGCACCGACGGCCTTGGTGACCCCCTTCCCCAAATACCGATTTTTGTCGCCGTCCCGCAGCTCGACCGCTTCGTGGACACCGGTCGAGGCGCCCGAGGGGACCGCGGCACGGCCCAGCGACCCGTCCTCCAGCAGGACATCGACTTCGACGGTCGGATTGCCGCGGCTGTCGAGAATTTCGCGGCCGATAATGTCTACGATGGCGGTCATGGGATCCTCGGTATTTGAACACGAAGGAGTTGGCGGGCTTCTACAGGATCGCACGCCGCACGGGAAGAGTGGGACGGATCTTTCGTTGCTGGCGCAACCGTTCCCGCAAAACGGGTGCGGTTCATCCCCCAACGGGTTTCGTCCCCGAAAGGTCCCGCGTCGATTTGGCAACGCCGCCGGCAACGCTCGTGCGCGGGCTCCCGAAGTTCACGGGCCACGAAGTTCGCGCTTGCGGACCATCCCGAAGTGCGGTTGACGTTTCGGGTGCCCGCCAATCGGACTTCGACAATTCAGACTCGGATCCCATGACCCGCAAACCCCTGCAACTCGGCCGCCCCAGCCGCATCCCGTCCTCGCCCGCACAGGCGGAACTCGACCGGGTCGCCAATCCGCATCCGGACGCGCGCTACGTCGCCCGCTTCACTTTCCCGGAGTTCACCGCCATATGTCCGGTGACCGGCCAGCCCGACTTTGCGACAGTGGTCATCGACTACATGCCGAACCGATGGCTGGTGGAATCGAAATCCCTCAAGCTCTATCTCAACAGCTTCCGCAACCACGGCACCTTCCACGAGGATTGCACGGTGACGATCGGCAAACGTCTGGTCGCCACGCTGAAACCGCGCTGGCTGCGCATCGGCGGTTATTTTCATCCGCGCGGCGGCATGCCGATCGACGTGTTCTGGCAGGTCGGCCGCCTGCCAACCGGCGTATGGGTGCCGCCGCAGGACGTGCCGGCCTATCGCGGCCGGTGAGGTCCTCCGACCACGCATCTCTTGGCGGCGATCGTCGCACGGCACCGGCGAGGCTCATGCCCATCATCACCAACGGCGACCATGCCGCCGCGGCGTTGCGCGCGGCCTTTCCAGGCGTTCCGGTGCTGCCGTGGCGCGACTCGCTGGTCGACGGTCCGGTCCGGGCGCTGGCGGAGGAGGCCTTCTGCGACGACCGCGCCCGATATCTCGCCGATGCTTTCGGATCCGATTACACCGCCGTGCGGGCCGGCTTCGCCACCCGCCGGCAAAGCTTCGCCGGGATGGCGAGAGGGCCGGAAGAAATCGACCTGTGGTTCGAGACCGACCTCTTCGACCAGCTCCAGGTGATCGAGATCCTGGCCCGCCTCGCCGGACAGGCGACACGTCCGCCGGTTCGGCTGGTGCAGGTCGCACCGCCGCTGTCGCGGCACGACCTCGCCGCCCTCGCCTCCTGCCGGGCCGACATCACGCCCGACGCGTTCGCCGCTGCGGTCACCCTGTGGGACGCGGTCACCGCCCCGACGCCCGCAGCGATGGCGCGGGAGACGTTACGCGATGGGCCGCTGTCGGTCGTCCGTGAGGCGTTGCGCCGTTTCCTCCAGGAGTTGCCGGCCCCGGGCGACGGCCTCGCCCGCACCGAGCGGCAGGCGCTGCACGCCATCGCCGCCGGAGCCGACACGCCGGTCACGGCGTTCCGGCACTCCATGGCCCGCGAGGAATTGCCGTTTCTCGGCGATGCCGGCTTTTTCGCCCGGCTGGAGCTGCTCGCCACCTTCGGGCTGATCGATGGGCTGCCGCGGCACGACAGGGGCCATATGGCCCGGCGCGATCATCACGCATTTCTCCACGCCCCGATCGCATTGGCCGACCGCGGCCATGCTGTCCTGGCCGGCCAGTACGATCTCGCAACCGACCCGCATTTCGACCGCTGGGTGGGCGGCACGCACCTCGTTTCCGGCGCCATCTGGCGCTGGGACACGGCGCGCGCGGTATTGGTTTCGCCGAAATGAGGCCGCATGGCGCCGGCGCAAGCAACCATCGACAGATCACGCTGGAATCAAGCGAATGACGTACAATGCCCCGGCTTTCTGTTGACGTACAAGCCTACGAACCTCAACCGCTCCCGGCGCGCAGCCTCATCCGAGAATGGCGTACGGGAGCGAAGTGCGACGTGTTCTTGGTGATCGGGCTTGTGTCCTCGCGCATGCCGATGCCACACGCGGTGTCTCCCACCATCCGCGATCCGATCACCGCGCGGTTGCCGTCGAACACGGGCAGCGGCGCCAACGCCTGGCGAACAAACCCCTCGGCACCACAGGGGCCCTGGTCGCGGTTGACGACGTCGCCATCGATGACGACCTCGATATTGGCGCCTTCACGCGAGTACAGCGGCTTGCGCACATAGGTCGCCCCGGGTGTCGAGGCCGGCCTGGCGGGCCGTATCCTCAAGATAGGCCAGAGCGCCCATGTCCTCCACACTGTCGGTCATGCCGGCAAAATGGACGCGGCGAACCGGCAGCGCCTTCCACGCCGTGCACGCGACACAACACCCGCCAGACGCAGCGCCCCGGCCGGCAACGGGCCGGGCCGTTACGGTACATGGGGCCTGCGCGCCCCGACCCGTTGCCGGAACGCCCCACGAGGGGCAAACTGAGAACAGACTCAACTTATGAATGGAGGGAAGTTGGGGAGCAGGTCACGGGTTTACGCAGACGGTGGAGTCTTGGCGATGGTGTCGAAAGCCATCAGCATCCGCACCAGCGCCTCCATGTCGCGCAATGGCATCATGTTGGGGCCGTCGGACGGCGCACGGTCCGGATCCGGATGGGTCTCGATGAACACCCCGGCGACACCGACCGCAACCGCGGCGCGGGCCAGCACCGGCACGAACTCGCGTTCACCGCCCGACGACGTGCCCTGCCCGCCCGGCTGCTGCACCGAATGGGTGGCGTCGAAAATCACCGGGGCGCCGGTACGCGCCAGGATCGGCAACGCGCGCATGTCGGAAACAAGCGTGTTGTAGCCGAACGACACGCCTCGCTCGGTTACCATCAAATTTGCATTGCCGACGCCGGTGACTTTGGCAACCACATGGGCCATGTCCCACGGCGCGAGGAACTGGCCCTTCTTGACATTGACCACCTTTCCGGTCGTGGCCGCCGCGACCAGCAGGTCGGTTTGTCGGCACAGGAAGGCCGGGATCTGCAACACGTCGACCGCCTCCGCCGCCGGCGCACACTGGGCCGCGTCGTGCACGTCGGTGAGCACCGGCAGGCCGAGCCGGTCGCGGATCTCGGCGAAGATCGGCAACGCCGCCGCCAGGCCGACGCCCCGCGCGCTGCCGGCGCTGGTGCGGTTCGCCTTGTCGAAGGAGGTCTTGTACACCAGCCCGATGCCCAGGCGGACCGCGATGTCCTTGAGGGCCGCGGCCGTCTCCAGCGCATGGTCGCGGCTTTCGAGCTGGCAGGGGCCGGCGATCAGGGCGAGCGGCAGGCGGTTGCCGAACCGGACGGCGCCGACGGCGACGACCGGATGCGGCGGGGGATTGGTCTTTGCGGTCAATGGAATTACTCCGCCTCGATTGCTGTCGGCGAGCCGGCGTCACCGCCCGCTGGCGTCTCCAACGGTCCGCTATCGCGGGATGACTTCTCCACGAACGCTATTCCACTCTGGCTTCTTGGCGGAGCATGATCTTATCCGAAAACCGATACCCCGTTTCGGGATCATTGCCCTAGACCAGCCGCGACTGCACCACCGCGGCTTCGATGAAGGATGCGAACAGCGGATGCGGCTCGAACGGCCGTGACTTGAGTTCGGGGTGGAACTGGACGCCGATGAACCAGGGGTGATCGGCGTATTCGATGATCTCCGGCAAGACGCCGTCCGGCGACATGCCGCAGAACCGCATGCCGCACTGCTCAAGGCGATCCTTGTAATTGGTATTGACCTCGTAGCGATGCCGGTGCCGCTCGGATATCTCCGTGCGGCCGTAGATTTCTGCGACACGGCTGCCCGGCATCAACCGCGCCGGATAGGCGCCGACCCGCATCGTGCCGCCCAGATCCCCTCCGGCCGCGCGGCGTTCCAGTTCGCTTCCACGCAGCCACTCGGTCATCAGGCCGACCACCGGCTCCGTCGCGGGACCGAACTCGGTCGAGTTCGCCTTGGCGATATTGCACAGGTTGCGCGCCGCCTCCACCACCGCCATCTGCATGCCGAAGCAGATGCCGAAAAACGGCACCTTGCGCTCGCGCGCGAACCGGGCCGCGCGGATCTTGCCCTCGGCGCCCCGTTGCCCGAAGCCGCCGGGCACCAGGATTCCGTCGACGTGTTCGAGAAACGGCGTCGGGTCCTCGTGCTCGAACACCTCGCTCTCGATCCAGTCGAGATCGACCTTGACCTTGTTGGCGATGCCGCCGTGCGACAGGGCTTCGATCAGGGACTTGTAGGCGTCCTTGAGACCGGTGTACTTGCCGACCACCGCGATCGTGACGGTGCCTTCCGGATTGCGGATACGTTCGTTGATCAGCTGCCAGCGGTCGAGGACGGGCGGCGTCCCGGACAGGCCGAACGCCGCCAGCACTTCGTCGTCGAACCCGGCGGCGTGGTAGGCTTCTGTCACCGCATAGATGTTGTCGACGTCGCGCGCCTCGATGACGGCGCTTTCGCGCACGTTGCAGAACAGCGACAGCTTGCGCCGCTCCTCCTTGGGGATCTCCCGATCGCTGCGGCACAGCAGAATGTCGGGTTGGATGCCGATCGAACGAAGTTCCTTGACCGAATGCTGGGTCGGCTTGGTCTTCAGCTCACCGGACGACGGGATGAACGGCAGCAGGGTCAGGTGGATGTAGACCGTGTCGCCGCGCGGCAGCTCGTTGCCGAGTTGGCGGATCGCCTCGAAGAACGGCAGCCCCTCGATGTCGCCGACCGTGCCGCCGATCTCGGTGAGCACGAAATCGAAGCCGTCACCGCCATTGAGAACGAACTCCTTGATGGCGTTGGTGACATGCGGAATGACCTGGATGGTGGCGCCGAGATAGTCGCCCCGTCGCTCCTTGGTCAGGATGTCCTGGTAGATGCGGCCGGTGGTGATGTTGTCCTGCCGGGTCGCCGGTCGTCCGGTGAACCGTTCGTAATGGCCGAGATCGAGATCGGTATCCGCCCCGTCGTCGGTGACGAACACTTCGCCGTGCTGATACGGCGACATCGTTCCGGGATCGACATTGAGATAAGGATCGAGCTTGCGCAGGCGGACCTGGTAGCCGCGCGCCTGCAGCAATGCGCCGAGCGCTGCGGATGCCAAACCCTTGCCCAGGGATGAGACCACGCCGCCGGTGATGAATACGTACCGCGCCATGGGAGCAAACGTTTAGCGTCCGGAAAGCGATTCGACGAGATATTTCCCGCCGGATAATCGTAGGGTGGCGCCACTCCGCTTGCGCGGAAAATGAAAAACAAATTCATTTTCCAAAAGATAGGGCAACTTTCTGACGTCCTTCACGAGCCCGTGGCCACGATCCGTCCACAGCTTGGAAAATCCGAGGGCCGGTTCCCCGGCCCTCGATTTGGTGTCTTGCTACTGTGAGCGCGGAACCTGGGGCCCGCTTGGCGCCTGCGGCGCCTGTTGCGGCGTGCCGCCCCCCAATTGATCAAGCATGCCCCCACCCCCACCCTGGCTCAGCGGCGGGGCCACCGGCGTGCCGGGCGCGGTCGGCGACGGTGAGCCTC
>JAVBUK010000508.1:0-5969 GCA_031555345.1 Xanthobacteraceae bacterium
TGATGAACCTGGTGAGCTGGACGTTCGCCGCCGTGATGGCGCTGTGGACGTTCTGCTCGACGGCGAAGAGCGTGACCGAGCGGATGACGCGGCGCATGCTCGACCGGCGCAAGCGGCGGCGGTTGCGGCGCCTGCGGGTGGCCGCCCGTCCGCCCTTGCGGGTCGTGCCGGTCACGGTGGATCCGCGTGGTCATCGGTGACAAACGTCGGCCGTTGTTGCTTTTATCGTGCGGCACGGTGGTAATTGGCGAAATCGCATCGCCGATCCGCGGATATGCACGCAAAAGATTGGTTTCGAAAAAAACACAACACAAGGAGGTGGTCGCGCAAAACGAACCCGGTGCCGACGCAGCACCTCGAACCAAAGGCGGGCATCCGCATGGCCGGGGGGCGTTTGCCAAGGTGCCGGCGGGCGGATAAAACCCGCGCAATCATCACCGCTTCGCAAGTGTCTCATGCCGTCCTTTCACCACGGTCCCGTTGAACTCGCCTATCTCGACCAGGGGGAGGGGGAGCCGATCGTCCTGGTCCACGGGTTCGCCTCCACCAAGGAGAAAAACTGGGTCGAGCCGC
Source organism: Xanthobacteraceae bacterium (assembly GCA_031555345.1). GTDB lineage: Bacteria > Pseudomonadota > Alphaproteobacteria > Rhizobiales > Xanthobacteraceae > Astrobacterium. The sequence goes on from JAVBUK010000508.1 coordinate 574, forward strand.
GCTGGGTGCGGACGCTGACCCAGGCGAACCGCCGGGTGATCGCGCTCGACAACCGCGGCCACGGGGCATCGACCAAGTTCTATGATCCCGCCGCCTATCATACCGCCACCATGGCGGACGACGTGCGCGCCTTGCTCGATCACCTCGGCATCGGCCGCGCCGACGTGATGGGGTATTCGATGGGCGCCCGCATTTCGGCATATCTGGCGCTGGCTCGTCCCGAGCGCGTGCGCTCGGTGGTGCTGGGCGGCCTGGGCATGCATCTGATCGATGGCGTGGGGCTGCCGGAAAGCATCGCCGAGGCGCTCGAGGCGCCGTCGCTGAAGGACGTCTCCGATGCGCAAGGCCGCATGTTCCGGGCCTTCGCCGACCTGACCCGATCGGACCGCGCCGCGCTCGCGGCCTGCATCCGCGGATCGCGCCAGACGCTGTCGCGGCTCGAGGTCGCGCGCATCGACATGCCGATGCTGATCGCGGTCGGCACTGCGGACCCGATCGCGGGCTCGGCGCACGACCTGGCCGAACTCGTTCCGGGCGCCCAGGCGCTGGATATCCCCGCCCGGGATCACATGCTGGCGGTGGGCGACCGGGTCTTCAAGGACGGCGTGATCCGCTTCCTTCAGGAGCGCGCATGACCCTGCACCGTGCTGCGACTTCACGAAACTTTACCGCTGCACACGGCGACCGGCCGGCGGCGGATGTGTTCGGTGCGCGGCACCGCGCCCGCATGGGTCCCGGAGCCGCCCGCGCGGGAATTTCTTGCGCCGGTGCCGCAGGCCCAATATGCCGATGGGAGCGGCGCCCGGCCCATGGTCGCGGCCGACGGAACGACCAGGGCGCGGATGCGATCCTCGAGTTCCACGAGAGCCTGCACCGGCTTGCGTGACTCGGGCGGGCCTGCGCGCCGGCCTGTTTTTGTGTTAGAACAATGGTTCGAGGGGGCGCACCTGCTCGGCCGGGAGAGAACAATGGCCCTGCACCATTCCAAACGCGTCGGCCGGCTCGACCAGGTCGATCCGGTATGGACCCGCATCCGTCGTGAGGCCGAAGCCGTCGCGCACGCCGAGCCGGAACTCGGCTCGTTCATCTATGCCTCGATCCTGCACCATGATTCATTGGAACAGGCGGTGGTCTGTCGCATCGCCGACCGGCTCCACCGCGCCGACGTGTCGGGCGAACTGATCCGGCAGGCCTATGCGGGCGCCCTCGACGACGAACCCTCGCTCGGTGACGCGTTCCGGGCCGACATCGTCGCGATCTACGACCGCGATCCCGCCACCAGCCGGTTCATCGAGCCGGTCTTGTACTACAAGGGCTTCCACGCCATCCAGACGCACCGGCTGGCGCACTGGCTGTGGAGCAAGGGGCGCAAGGACTTCTCCTATTATCTGCAGAGCCGCTCGTCCGCCGCGTTCCAGACCGACATCCATCCGGCGGCGCGCATCGGCCGCGGCATCTTCCTCGACCATGCGACCGGTCTGGTGGTCGGCGAGACCGCGGTGATCGACGACGACGTTTCGATGCTGCACAACGTCACCCTCGGCGGCAGCGGCAAGGAAACCGGCGATCGGCACCCGAAGATCCGCCACGGCGTGATGATCGGCGCCGGCGCCAAGATCCTCGGCAACATCGAGGTCGGCCACTGCGCGCGCATCGCCGCCGGATCGGTGGTGATCAAGCCGGTGCCGCACAATTCGACCGTGGCCGGCGTCCCGGCCCGGGTGGTCGGCGAGGCGGGCTGCGCCGAGCCGTCGCGCACCATGGACCAGATGCTGAGCGACCTCGGGCTTTGACCGCGCGCGCGGCAGGCTTGCCATGAGGTGACGACAGTTTCCGCGAAGGAACGGGTTTTCCTATAGTTGCGACGATTCGAAACCGCCCCCAGGAGGAGCATTCGGTGGACGTTACAGAAATCAGAAAGATCGAGAGCTATCTGCGGCGGCTGTTCGAGAACCAGAAGATCCGTGTGGTGCCGCGCCCGAAAAAACAGGACTCGGCGGAGATCTACCTCGGCGAGGAGTTCATCGGCGTCCTGTTCGTCGACGACGAGGACGCCGACAAGTCCTATAATTTCCAGATGGCGATCCTCGAGACCGACCTGGAATAGCCCGACGCCCGAGATCGCGACACCCGAGTTCGGGACAGGCCGGGGCGCGCTCCGCCCCGGCCGATTTCATGCCGTGCCGATTTGTCGGCGAAGCGTGCCGAGGCGTCGGCGAAGCACCATCATGTACGAACGCCGCGGTTCGATCGTCGGAACCCAGGACACCGGCCCGGGATCGCCGTTCCTCGCAGCGCTCCCGCTCGCTCGATCGCATGAACGGAAGTCGGCTGTTCGGGATCACACCTCGGTAGCACGGCTGGTCCCGGTAGTATCCGCAGCCTCCATAATGGCTGTAACAACTGTTGTCGTATGGCGCCGCTGCGCCGCGCGGAGCATTTGCGATCGTTGTCTGTTTCAGTGCGCTTCTTTCGCGCATTCGGCCCCCGGGGCGAACCCGGGCGGATCGGCGAGCCCGGCCAGGCCGGAGCGTCCTTCGGCTCGGCCGCCGGGACGCCGCTTTCGGGAGCATACGATGGCGGCCTTCGCCGACGCGCTGGGACCCGGTGCGATGAGAAAGTGTGGTTTTCGATTCGACGTTCCGATGAAGAGCGCGCCGCAAGCGTGATCGGAACGTCAAATCCGCCACACCGGGCAGGTTCGGTCGGCCACCACCATCGTCGTTCACCCGTGCGACGAGGCGTTACTGCGAGATCGAGCGGGCGGGGAGCGCCGGCGTGCTCGCGTCCCCTGGCCCGCCGGGGTGCAGCGTCGCGATCAGCCGGTCGATGCTGGTGGCGACCGAGCGCCACTGGTCGAGCCAAGCGCGCGGAAACCGAAAGGTGACGTCGGCGTCGCCGATCCGCCGGTCATAGAGGCAGGTGCCGCGCGTCCGCGGGCCGCGGTCGCGGGAGCACCGCACCGCGAACCGCTCCGGCGCCGCCGCGTCGACCAACAGGTCTTCGCCCTGATAGGGCGTGCTGTCCCGGAACGCGTGGCTGGTAAGCCCCTCGGGCGCCGGCTGAAGGTCGGCCGTGACATAGCGCGGATAGATCACCTTGAGCCGGTCGGCCGGCGGCAGGGTCGTGCCGGCGCCGGTGATGGTCACGAACAGCCGTTCCTCGAGCACCCGGTCTTGCGGATGGGGCGGGTCGAGCGACGGCCATTTGAAGGCGAGGTCGACCCGTTCCTGGGTCCCGGCGCGGCGCTGCACCGACGCCCGGATGGCGGCCGGCGGGATATTGAAGGACGCGCCCGCGACGATGATCGGCAGACTGGGGGCATCGGCCGACACCGCCGCCGGCCAGCGTGGCCACAGCACATAGGCCACATAGCCGAGGGTGACGGTCGCCAGCGCAAACATCACGATCAGCGGCAGCACCAGCAGCGCGCTGCCGGCTTTCCGTCCTTTTGGGCGCCCCTCCGGAACGGCCCGCTGAAATCTCGTCAGGCCCACGTCTTCTCCTTGGTGTCGACCGCCGAATCAGCGGCCGGAGTATGGCACGCGGCAAAGCGCGCGCGGCCGCAGGGATCGTCCGGACGCCGGTTTGTTCCCGTTTCGGCCCGTTCCATTTACCCTTTCTTAAGGATGTCGTGGCGCCGGGCACGGCGATCCGGCACAAATGGGCCGCTCGATGTCGATGTCGCGTGAGGGCCATGTTCAGCCTGTCCCCGGAATCCGTGCAGCAGTTTCTGGCACTGACGATCGGCTTCGCATTCGCGGGCGCGCTGTCGACCGGCTACCAGCTGTTCGCCAAGCAGCCGGCGAGCTTTCGGCTGCTGGAGCAGGGACCTCATCCGAGCACCTTTGCGGCGGTGCCGCTGCTGGTGTTCGCCGCGCCCTTCATCATCATGCGCAATACTCTGCGGGGCCGGCGGATCGAAAAACGCCGCTTCCAGTTCGTGATGATCGCGACCGTCATCGCCGGCCTGTGGAGCATCCTGTCGGGCACCGTGGTGGTGATGCTGCTGCAGCTGGTCGGCCTGTTTTCCTGACGATGTCCGGAAATGCCGTTGGTTTGATCCGGTGGTGATCGGCGAACGGCCGCCCGGCGGGTGCGCCGCGCGGTGGCCGCAGGTGACTTGCGGGTTGTCATGCACATACCTACGTAGCGCGCTCCGATTTGCTACGCAGATCCCGTGTGTCGACGCGGGCGGCTCCGGCCGTGCGTATTCCGGCGGAGTGGAAAAATGCCGATTTATCAACTCGATGGCGTGCGTCCCGAATTGCCCGAGGAGGGCTCCTACTGGATCGCCGAGACGGCGGTGTTGATCGGAAAGGTGCGTCTGAAGCGCGACGCCAGCGTGTGGTGGGGCGCGGTGCTGCGCGGCGACAATGATTGGATCGAGGTGGGGGAGCGTTCGCAGATCCAGGACAATGCGCTGCTGCACACCGACCCGGACTTTCCGCTCGCCATCGGCAGCGACTGCGTGATCGGCCATCAGGTCGTGCTGCACGGCTGCACGATCGGCAACGGCACGCTGATCGGGATGGGGGCGATCGTGCTCAACGGCGCCCACATCGGCAACAACTGCCTGATCGGCGCCGGCGCGGTGGTCACCGAAGGCAAGCGGTTTGCCGACAATTCGGTGGTGATGGGCACGCCGGCGCGGGTGATCCGCGAGGCCGACGACAAGGCTCGTGCCACCATCGCCCGGGCCGCCGGCGTCTATGTGCGACGCTGGCGCCAGTACGCCAAGGGCCTCGAGCGGATCGGCTGACACGACATCCGCCGGGGCCCGGATATTCGGTCGGTGGCACGCCCGGATCTCGGGGCGAATACGCATCAGCCGGCGGTTTCTTGCGATACCATTGGCGTGCATGGTGTCGGGGGCCAGTGCTTCGACGCAGGCCAGGGGGCCAATCGCATGCGGGTGTTTGAACGGGTGTTTCTGCCGCCCTCCGCCGCGGCCGCCAGCGCCGCCCGCCGTCATTCCGGCATGAACATCACGAACGGCTCGTCGATCGTCCGCCGGAGCAGCTGGCGGTAGGAATCGTAGCAGGGATGGCCCGGGGCGATCCGGCCGTAGTCGACCTGCGGCACCGTCGCGATCGGCGCCAGCACGATCGGCGAGGACACCGGCACCAGCTGGGCGCCGCGCCCGACCTGCAGGGTGGTGAGAATGCCGTACATCTCGCCGGTGATGGTCGGGCGGGTGACGATGATCAGCCGGTACTGTCCCTGCCGGTTGGTGACCAGATAGACGTGGCCGGACTGATTGGGGATCGAAACCACGCCCCGTTGGGTGAAGGCGGCGTCGATCCGGTCGGACTCGCGAAAGATCAGGCTGGAGGTAGCGTCGTTCCACAGGATCTCGGTGCGATAGGCGAAGATCGCGCCCTTGGCGCCGAACG
>JAVBUK010000218.1:0-10909 GCA_031555345.1 Xanthobacteraceae bacterium
GCAAACGGAACCGGACGTCGGAGCCGGGACACTTGCCCTCGGTTCGATGCATACGAAGGTATCGGAAAAAAGGTATCAAAACACTATTTTTCAAGTAATGTACCTGCTACAAGCTGGTGCGACACAGAGAGCCGAACAGGACGATCGTCAAGGGGACGATCGGCGATTCAACGCGGACAGCGCTCGTCGGCTTCGCCGACCCTCAAATAAGTCTTTGATATAATAGGGAAATGTTTGGCCGGGGAGTTGTCCCCGGGGCGGGGGGTTGGCAAACAACACCCGCAATGCATGTAAATAAAAAGGAATTCAACAAAAATGGGGAACCGCTCACGCATCCTGGTTGACGGCGCGCATTTTCTCAATGCCAGCGGTACCGGTATTGCCTCTTACAGCCGGACGCTTTGCAGCACGCTTCGATCGGCGGGGTGTTCGATCGAGCTGTTGTATGGGCGGTCGATGACCGCCAACAAAGACAGCGCACCGCTGGCGCTCGCCACCCAATTGTATGGCGGGGTGCCCGAGCCGCACTGGCTGACCAGGATCGCGGGCGCAGCCGGATTGGCTGTACGGGCTCATGCACCGTTTCGTGGAGCGATCCGACCCAGGGTCGTTCCGCAAAACGGGGTCGAACTCGGCAGTTTCGAACCTCCGTTGCCGGTGGCGGACGTCGTCCACAACGCCAGCCGGCTCTATGAGCAGGCCGACTACACCTTTCATGCGAGGCGCCGGTTGACCGAGGTCCAGTTCGACCGTCCGGTGGCCCTCGCGCACTGGACCAGTCCGCTGGCGGTGAAAGCCAAGGGCTGTCCGAACGTCTACACCATCCACGATCTCGTTCCCCTGCAGTTTCCGCATTTCGTCCTGGATCGGGCCGGCCGGTCGGCCGACTTGCACGCCGCCATCGCCCGCGACGCCGATCTCGTCGTCACGGTCTCCGAGGCGTCCAAGCAGGCGATCGTCGACCTGTTGAAACTGCCGCCGGATCGCGTGCATGTCACCTATCAGCCGACCCCGCCGCTGCCCGACATGCCCTACGACGACGCGGCGCGTGTGGTGCAGACGATGTACGGCGTCAAGCCCGGGGACTACGTGCTGTTCATCGGCGCCATCGAACCGAAGAAGAACCTGCGGCGCCTGATCGAGGCTTATGTGTTGGCCAACCCCGGCATCCCGCTCGTCATCGCCGGGCCACTCGGTTGGCTGTACAGCCGCGATCTCGATCTCATCAAGACGATCACGCTCAACGAGGCCGCGTTCGCGGGCGACCGAAGCCACACCGTGCGGCGGATCGGCTATGTGCCTCGCTCGCACCTCACCGCTCTGCTGCGATGTGCGCGCTTCATGGCCTTTCCCTCGATCCACGAGGGGTTCGGGCTGCCGGTTCTGGAGGCCATGCAGATGGGCGTACCAGTGTTGACGTCCAACGTGAGCTCGCTGCCGGAAATCGCCGGTGATGCGGCGGTGCTGGTCGATCCCCTCGACATCGGCGCGATCAGCCGCGGCATCCGCACATTGGCCGCGGATGCACGACTCCGCACGGACCTGGCGGCGCGCGGGCGGCAGCAAGCCGGAAAATTCTCGGTGGAGGCCTATGGGCGGCGGCTGCGCGAGGCCTACAAGCGCGTGGGGGTCGACTTGAATTCGTCCGGACCACATTGAGACGGTGCGTCGAACTTCGGGCGCGTTTTCCGCCCGGACCGAACCGGATATGACGAAACGAGAAGGTTGAACATGTCGACGATGGAATGCCGCGCCAAGGAGGAAATGCCGCCCGCGTTCGCCGATCATCTCGGCCGGAGGCGGCGACGGCCGCTCGTCTGCCTCGGCGACGTCGGTGAGCTGTCGTCCGGACCCCGTTCCCGTTTCGACCAGGTGATGCCGCAGGACAATGCGTACCGGCTGACACCACGGAAATGGTGGGAATGGGACTACATCGCCGGCTGCGCCGAGACGCTCGGCCTGATGCGCGACGATGCGACCGCGCTCGGCCTCGGGGTCGGGGACGAACCCCTGATGTTCCATTTCGCGAATCATTTCGGCAAGGTGATCGCCACCGATCTCTACAGCGCGGACACGGCGTGGAAGGAGGCCCGGTTCGTCGACGCCGAGCGCGTGCTCGACGCATCGCCGATCGACTACCCGAGGAGCCGGATTTCGATACGCAATGCCGACATGCGGTCGACCGGCGTGCCGGCTGCTTCGGTCGACATGGTCTGGTCCTGCTCGAGCATCGAACATATTCCGACGCTGATCGACCTGTTCGCGGTGTTCGCGGAAATCGATCGGGTCCTGAAGCCGGGTGGGCATGCCATCATCACCACCGAGTTCTGCGTCACCCGCAATCCCTATCTGTTGCCCGGCGTGAATGCGTGGGACGATCAGATACTCGACCTGATGAAGCGTTGCCTGCCGGCGTTCGAGTGGCTCGGCGGGACCGACTTGCGTTTCAACGCGCTCCATCCCGGCAATGCGACCCGACCCCGCCGATACGCCCTTCCGTTCTCGCACCTGCCGGCATGCGATCCCCGGATTTCGTACATCCACCGTGGTGGCACGCTCGCGAACTCGGTCGGCCTGTCGGTCATCGTCCCGATCGCTTTCGTGGTGCGCAAGAAAGCCGCTGGCGGCATCTGCGGTTGGGCCGACGCCCCGGTCGCGCCGTGGTTGCGACAGTTCGCGGAAGGACTTTCCGCCTTCTTCGGCGGTGCGAACGAATCGGCGCGAGATGCGTTGGACGGCATCGTCCAGTCGCGCCCCCACGATCTGCAGACCCGCCACATCGCGTTCCGCTTCGCCGTGGACGCGCGCGCCCGTCTCGGCGAGCAGGAGAACCCGGAGCGCCTGGCGGAGCGTATTCACGGCTTTCTGTCCACCGTGCCGGCGGGCCCGGTCCAGGATGCCGACTGCCTCGACATCTGCGGCTACCTGCTCGGCGAAAGCGGCGAGTACCGGCGGGCGCTCGAGGTCTACGAATTGTGCCTGCACTCGCCGAGCACGGATCGACCTCATGTCTTCGAACTGCTGGTCCGATACTTGACCTTGGCGGAGAAGTACCGACTTGCCGATCGTGCCATTCCGGTAGCGGCCGGCGTGTTGGCGGATCTGTGTCAGTTCGGGTTGTCTGGCGCCGAATACCGGCGCGCGTTTGTCGAGCCGGCGAAGCAGAAGATGTCTCGCAGGCTGGTCCAGCGCGTCGACGGGGAAACACGCCGCATCGTCGATGGCTGGCTCGGGGGGGCAGGGCTTTGAGTTCCGGTAGCGAACGTACCTGTCGTGGCGCATGATCATGGTCGCGGTGGCGCCGAAGGCGAAACATCCCGCCGGCACCGACGGCGCATCGGCCGTCGGCCTCTGGTTGGCGCCGATCGGGCTCGGCATCAGTCTCGCCGTGCTCGACACGCGGCTGCGCTACCGTCGCACGACTCTCGGTCCGTTCTGGATCACCATCAGTGCCGGCATGATGGTGGTGGCGGTCGGCACCATCTACGGACAGATATTCGGAACGCCGGCCGGCATCGGGCAGGCGGGCTACATGGCCTATTTCGCGGTCGGCACGCAGGTCTGGGCATTCGCGACCGTCAGTCTCACCGAAGGCTGTGTGGTGTTCATCCAGTCCGGCGGCCTCATCAAGACCCTGCGGGTCTCTTTGCTGCTGCACGTCTACCGGATGCTGGCGCGCAACCTCGTCCTGCTCGGTCACAACGCCATCATCGTCGTCCTGCTGTGGCTGGTGATCCGATGGCCGCTCGGCTGGGGTGTCGTCGGCGCTCTTGCCGGCTTCGTGCTTTCCGTTCTCGCCCTGTTCGGCATGGTGCTGGTCGTCGGCATTCTGAGTACGCGGTTTCGCGACCTGCCGCAGATCGTCGGCACAGTGCTCCAACTCCTGTTCCTGGTCAGCCCGATCATCTGGCCGGCGTCCAGTCTTCGGGGCGCGCGGGCCGAATTCCTGCTCTACGGCAACCCGGTCTACTACATGATCGAGGTCGTGCGCGGACCGTTGCTCGGGGAAATTCCGCCGATCGGTACATGGGCGGTCGCCGTCCTCGTCGCCGCGGTGTCGATGACGATGGGGCTGTGGCTGTACGTCCGGTTGCAGCACCGCGTGCCCTATTGGCTCTGACCGCGACATCGGAGATTGGTGCGTTGGCCCACCTGCGCCTCGAAAACGTCGGCATCGAGTTCCCGCTCTACGAGTCCCGGGCGCATTCGTTCAAGCGGGCGCTGCTGCAAGCCGCGGTCGGCGGTTGTATCGGCAAGGCGAGCGGCGGCGGGCGGATCGCCGTCAAGGGTCTTCAGGACATCTCGCTCGCCCTGAACGCGGGCGACCGGCTGGCGCTCATCGGTCACAATGGTGCGGGAAAGACCACGCTTCTGCGCACGATGGCCGGCATCTACCGACCCCACGTGGGCGAGGTGATACGGGTCGGGAAGGCGATTCCGCTGTTCGACATCCATGCGGGATTCGACGACGAGGCGACCGGGTACGAGAACATCCTGTTGCGCGGGCTTCTGCTCGGCTATTCCCGCGCCGAGATCGAGCGGCGAACGAACAGCATCGCGGAATTCAGCGGGCTCGGCGGATTTCTCGGTCTGCCAGTGCGGACCTATTCGTCCGGCATGCTGGTGCGGCTCCTGTTCTCGATCGCCATCAGCGGGCCGGCCGACATCCTGTTGATGGACGAGTGGATCGCCGCCGGCGACCGTGACTTCATCGACCAGGCGAACAAGAGGCTGCGCGAGTACGTCGACCAGGCACAGATTGTCGTGCTCGCGTCGCACAATCCGGACCTGTTGCGCACGATCTGCAACCGTGCGGTGTGGCTCGTCGGCGGACGGATCGCCAAACAGGGCCTGGTCGACGAGGTGCTCGACGCCTATTCGCACCGGGACGGTGGCTGACCGATGGTCTCGATCCCGGTACGTCACGCGGTCCACCGCAACCTGTGGCGGCGCGTTCCGCGGCGGTGGCGTCGCAAGGCGCTGTTCCTCGCGACCGGGCTGTTGGCGCCGCGGCCGCTGCAATGGACGAGGCCGGCCGAACCGATTATCGTCGCCGGCATGCTGCGAGCCGCCACGGGACTGGGGACGTCGGCGCGGCTCTGCCACGATGCGCTGAAAGCCTCCGGGTTGCAGGTCCACGGCATCGACCTCACCGCCGACATGATGCAGCCGTGCGATCGCTCCGATTTCTCGTTCGTCGACGGCGGCGCGCTCGCCGGTCCGGGCACGATCATCCTTCACGTCAACTCTCCGCTGGTGCCGCTCGCCATGCTGCGTCTCGGTCGGCGGGTGACGCGCGACAAGTACGTGGTCGGTTACTGGGCGTGGGAGTTGCCCGACGTCCCCGACGACTGGCGCAACGGCATCCGGTTCGTGCATGAAATCTGGGTTCCGAGCCGCTTTTCGGCCGACGCGGTGCGCACCGTCGCGGCGACGCGGCCGGTGCGCGTGGTGCCGCATCCGGTCGCCCTTGACCGGCGGCCGATGTCGTCCCGCGAGGCGACGCCGGGCCGCCCGTTCACGGTGCTCTTCATCTTCAACATGGCGTCTGGTTTCGCGCGCAAGAACCCGCTCGCGTCGATCGCCGCCTTCCGTGCGGCGTTCGGTGACGATCCGGCGTGCCGACTGATCGTCAAGGTATCGAACGGCGACGAATACCCGTGCGGCATGAGGCGGATCGGAGAATCGATCGGCGCGGCGTCCAACATCGTGCTGTTGAGCGCGACGATGTCCGTCGACGACGTCGACGCGCTCTACCACGAAAGCGACGTGGTCATTTCGCTGCACCGATCCGAGGGGTTCGGCCTGACGCTGGCGGAGGGGATGGCGCGCGGGCTGCCGGTGGTCGCCACCGGTTGGTCCGGCAACGCGGACTTCGTCGACGTCGACAACGGCTTGGCGATTCCCTACCGGCTGGTGCCGGCACGGGACCCGCAAGGCACCTACCATCATCCGTCGATGCTGTGGGCCGATGCCGATGTCGGCGCCGCGGCCGCGGCATTGCGACGCCTGCGTCGCGAGCCCGAGTTGCGGCGGCGGTTGGGGGAAGCGGGTGCCGCGCATGCCGGTCGCACCTGGAGCGCGCGAGAATACACCGAGAGTGCGAAACGACACCTCGGTTTGTGAAGGGACGTGAGAACACGGTCCCGTATGGGGAGGAGAGGGAACATGCGCCGCATGATTCCGCATGTGATGTTCGCCTATTGGGGGCGGCGAGGGTTGTCGCGTCTGGTGCTCGACGTCGCACGCGCCGCATCGACAGCCGGTGGTTTCGCGGCGAGCGTCTCGGTCTCGCGTCAGAACGAGAACTTCGCCGCCTTCGAGTCGTTCGGGCCCGCCCTGGTTCCGGTCGATACGTTCTCGACCAATGCCGGCGCGATACTGCAGGCGTGGCGAATTCCGATCATCCGCAAGCGGCTCGGTCGGCACATCGCCGAAAACAACGTGGACGTGGTGATCGACTTGATGCCGCACGTCTGGTCGTCGTTCATCGCCCCGACCATCAAGGCGGCGGGCGCGCGGTATGCCGCGGTGATTCACGATGCCGTTCCGCATCCTGGGGACTATCGCACGGCGTCGGTTGACCGGTTCCTGAAGCGGACTTTTACGCAAGCCGACGTGGTGTTGACGCTGGCCCGCACCGTCGCCGATCAGATCGGGGCCGGGGGATGGATGCCGCGCCGTTCCATCTTCGCGCTCTTCCACCCCGACATCGACTTCGGCGCCCGGCACGAATTGGCCCCACCGCAGCCGGGCGAGCCGCTGCGGTTGCTGTTCCTCGGCCGCATCCTGGCCTACAAGGGGCTGCCGACGTTTCTCGACATGGTCGACGTGCTGCGCAGCCAAGGCGTCGCGGTCCAGGTCGGCGTGTTCGGGGAGGGCGCCCTCGGCGAAAATTCCCGGCGGCTCTCGGCCGTGGGAGCCGAGGTCGTCAACCGGTGGCTGACCGATGCGGAAATCAAGCAGACCCTGGCGCGCTTTCATGCGGTGGTGCTGTCGCATATGGAGGCCAGCCAGTCCGGCGTGGCGGCGGCGGCGCTGGGTGCCGGCCTGCCGGTGATCGCGATGCCGGTCGGCGGCATCGTCGAGCAGGTCGACGACGGCGTCACCGGGGTGATTGCGGCGCAGGCGACCGTCGCGGCGCTGGCCGAGGCGACCAAACGGCTCCTGTTCGATCCGGAACTCTACAACGCGATCCGGCACAACATCGTCACGCTGAGGGGCGACCGGTCGGCGGCCCGCTTCGTCGAGGCGTGTGTCGGGAGCTCGCTCGACGTTCGGCGGTTTGGCGGCGCGCAGACCGGTGCGCCAACCGGTCGAAGTGCGGCGCCGTGAGCGCAGTCGCCGCAGTCGTCGCTCGGCCACGCCGGCGGCAAACCGACGCCGTGATGTCTTCGCGTCTGGCGTCCGATCCGTGGCGGCCAGGCGGTCGGCACGGCAAGTCACCATCAATGTCACACACCGACAAGACCGCGGCCCTGGAATTGCGGGCCTGCGGCACAGCAGGGGAGACGGTACATGTCGGCTTTCGAAAAATTCACCCGCGGGGTCATGTCGGTTCTCGACGGCAGCCTCCTGACCGAACTTCGTGAGATCAAAGGACGGCTCGACCAGGTCGGATACGACACCAACGCGGTTCACGTCGGCAACAACCGTGTGCTGATGCGGGCGATGGTCGCCGGCGCCAATATCGCGTTCCTGCTCGAGGCGGACGATCGCCTGCTGACCCCGTGGTTCATCGTCAGCGGTCGATACGAGACCGAGTTGACCGACTTCTTCTTGCGTCATCTGAAGCCGGACAGCCATTGCATCGACGTCGGTGCGAATTTCGGTTACTACACCTGCCTGATGTCGCGGTTCTGCCCCGCGGGGCGGATTGTCGCGATCGAGGTCGACGCCGACGTGTGTGCGCTCGCCCGTGACAACATCGCCATCAACGGTTTCAACCACATCGCCGAGGCGGTGCATGCCGCCGCCAGCGACAGTTCGAAGCCGCTGACGCTGCATCGGCGGCACACCCGGTCCGGCAACACCAGTGTGGCGCGGATGCCCGAGGAATTCCTGGCGCAACACGGCGAAGCCGCGAGCCAGCCGTTCGAGGTGGCCGGGATGCGCATCGACGACCTGCTGCCGCGGTTCGACGGCCGGGTCGATTTCATCAAGATCGACGTCGAAGGCGCCGAGCCTCTGGCGTTGCGTGGTGCGCGCGAGACGATCGAGCGCAATCCGCATCTGACGATCGTGATGGAATGGTCACCCGGGCAGATCCGGGAGGCGGGCTTCGACGTACCGGCATTCCTGACCGAGTTGGAGGAACGCGGCCTGCGGATCACTCGCACCACCGGCGAGGTGTTGAGCCGCGATGATCTGCTGGCCGCGCCATACCTGACCGGCGTGGTGATCCGGCGTCGTTGAGCGGAAGAGGCTGCCGCGTGCGTCGCACAGATGGGGGTGTCGATGGTTCGTAGCGACCGTTGGGCGGTCGGGCGTCGCGAGGACCTGGTATCGATTTACGTAGCGGTCCGGTGCTCACCTGCCCGGCTACCATTTGTTTGGGGCTCTTTATAGCTCCTCTAAAGTATTGAAAACTTGTGAGTCTTTTGTTGATGCAACTAGTTGTCAGATTTATTGTCGCCTCGAACGGCTGGTTGTGACTCGGCCGGGCATGGGGGCGTTATGAAATCGTGTGACTGCGTGCGGCGTGCCGCACTTTGCTGTGGCGCGGCTGTTGGTATGGCTGTGGTGCTGTCGCTGCCGGCGGGCGGGGGGGCGCAAGCGGAAGAGGCGCCCGCGTGGCTTTCCTATGCGGCGACGGATGCGTCGCGCGGAACCTCTGTGTTGCGCGCCCGCCCGAAGCCCAAGCCGGCCGCCGAGAAGGAAACGAACCACGACCACTACGGTGACGTCGACACCGAGCACATCTTCGGTTTCACCATGGGCTCGGACATCGGCGAGAAGGGCGAGCTCGAGTACGAGGCGGAAAACGTGTTCGGCGCCAGCAAGCGCACCGGCAGCTATTTCGCCTTTTCCGGCCAGCAGCAGCTCAAGTACACCGTCACCGACAATTTCCGCATCGCGCCCGGCTTTGCCATCAACGCCAACCGGATCCGCGGTGTGGACGGCTTCGACGACATCAGCCGGACCGGCTTCGGCGGGGCCTCGGTCGAGTTTCGCTATAAGCTCATGGACCGCGACAAGGCGCCGTTCGGCCTCACCTTGCACTTCCAGCCGGGCTGGAACCGGCTCGAGGAAGCGAGCGGGATGAGGGTCGAGCAGTACGGCAACGAGTTCCTGGCGCTGTTCGACAAGGAGCTGATCAAGGACCGCCTGTGGGGTGCGATCAACATTGGCTATGGGTTGGGGGCGACACGCTTCAAGAGCACCGGCGACTGGGCCCACGACTCCGCCTTGTCGATCCATGCGGCGGCATCGTACCAGGTGGCCAACGGGCTGCTGTTCGGCGGCGAAGTGCGCTACGTGCGCGCCTACGAGGGGCTTGGGCTCGATCGGTTCAAGGGCGACGCGGTCTTTCTCGGGCCGACTTTTTCCACCCACCTCGCCAAGAACGTCGGACTGTCGGGCACGGTCAACGTCCAGGTCGCCGGCAAGGCGGTCGATGACCCGCACAGGCTCGATCTCGCCAATTTCGAGCGCGTTCAGGGCATGCTGCGCCTCAACGTCCTGTTCTGACCGGCCACTGGCAGGTGTAGAGCCGGCGTCGGCGCCGGCGGCGCAGCGGGGGCGTTCATCGTCGATGTGCCAGGCGTGTGGGGGCCACTTCGTCCGCCCGCCGATTTTGCCGGTGTCGTTGCAGTGGGTCGAGCCGATTGAAACGAGTCGAGTCGGTGGCGTCGGCAGACAGCCCGACGTCGCGGCTGTTCTGGCCGGAGATCCCGGCGTCGAGCGCGAACCGGGACACGGTGATCCGTTTCGTCGACGGGTAATGAGGTGCGGCTGAAAAGTTTCGCCAACCAACCAGACAAATCCGAATTACTGCCGGTCGCAAAAGCCCTCGATGGGGCCTGTCAGACATGCGCGACCGCGCGCGGAAGCCGGGAGGGCTCGTTCATTGTCCACCCGAAGATTTCGTGGGCATGACGGTAGATGCCCGGCCTCCCGTCCGCCATGATGTTCAGGCCTGAAATCAATGCGCTGGTGCGTCGCTTGGCGCTGACATAAACGTCGGGTGATGACGTAGGTGATCAAAACCCTCCGCCAATACCGCTTCAAATCCTCGCGCGGGAGGGTCCGTTGCCCGGAAGGATCGAACGCATGTCGGGACACGTTCTTTTCGCCGGCCCCAGGGCGGCGCTGGTGATGCTGACCGTCGTCTGGGGCCTGGCTTGGCCGATCATGCGGGTGGCCTTGAGCGAGGTTCCACCGTTCAGTTTTCGCGTGCTCACGGCCGGGTTCGGTGCGCTGGCGCTGGTCATCGTCATCAGGCTCCGGGGGCGGCGTATGATGGTCGACCCGCGGGCGTGGGGCCACATCGGGGTTGCGAGCCTGCTCAATATCGTGGGGTTCAGCGTGTTCGGGTCTCTGGCTCAGCTCGGCGCCGCCACCGGTCGGGTCGCGGTGGTGGTCTACGCCATGCCGGTCTGGGTCGCCTTGTTCGCCTGGCCGGTGCTGGGCGAGCGCTTCACCGCGGCGCGGGTCGCGGCGCTCGGCTTGTGCGTCGCCGGATTGGTCGCCTTGATGGCGCCGCAGCTCCGGACCGGCGAGATCGGCGGAATTCTCTTGGCGATGGCGGCCGGCCTGAGCTGGGCCGCCGGCACCGTTTATCTCAAATGGGCCAGGATCGACATCGAGCCGATGACGCTGTCGATGTGGCAACTGGCCGTCGCCTTGGTGGTCATTCTCGCTCTCGCTCCGGTATTCGAACCCAGGCCGCCGGCGTGGCCGATCGGGG
>JAVBUK010000519.1:0-4613 GCA_031555345.1 Xanthobacteraceae bacterium
ATCATGGCGTTGATGCGGTCGACACGGTGTCTTGGCGGTCGCCCGGGAGGCAACGGCGGCAGGCGGCCGATGCCGTGGTCGATTGCTCGCCCGTCGGCGCCGAACCGCTGCCGCAGGTTGCCCGGACCGGTGGCCGAGTGCGGCTGCTTGCAATCGGGGGGGCCATCTGCGAAGGGAGAAGTGTCGGGGAGACACATGACCGGTGCCCTTCCCACCATTGCGTCCAGTCCACCACCCCCAAGCGTATCGACACCGTGCAGAGCGTCCATTCAGCCCTTCTCGATTTCATCCTGGTGGTGAGCGGCGAGCACAGGGTGTTGGCGCTGATGGCGATCGGTGTCGGGCTGGTCGTCGGGGCCGTCGTGTTCATCCCGCGCCAGCCGATCTACCTGTTGAGCGGCTTCCTGTTCGGGATGGCGAGCTGCTTGTTTGTCCTGGTCGCCACCACGACGGGTTGCGTGGTGGCATTCCTGCTGTCGCGCTACATTTTTCGAGCTTGGTTCCGTCGGGCGATCGAGCGCCAGCGCTTCGGCGGAGCGGCGATGAGGGCGGTGGAACAGGAGGGCTGGCGGCTGATGTTCATGCTGCGGCTGGCCTCGCCGGTGCCGGGCATGGTGACCAACGTCATGTTCGGGCTGACCGACATCGGGCTGACCGGCTACACGCTGGTGACGTTTCTGGGCTTGGCGCCGCAAGCGTTGCTGTTCGTCTATCTCGGGGCGGTCGGCGGCGCCGCGGTCAACGCCGCGATGGTCTCGATCGCCAACACCGCCCTTGCGGTGGTCGGCCTCGCGTCCTTCGCCCTGTGCACC
Source organism: Xanthobacteraceae bacterium (assembly GCA_031555345.1). Taxonomy (GTDB): domain Bacteria; phylum Pseudomonadota; class Alphaproteobacteria; order Rhizobiales; family Xanthobacteraceae; genus Astrobacterium. The sequence goes on from JAVBUK010000519.1 coordinate 813, forward strand.
TCGCTCTTGACCCGGCGGGTCCGGGGCATTCTCGCGAATTACGGTGGGTGAAAGCGCCGGGGACATCGATGCCGCAGGTTCAGGTTCCCGAAGGCGTTGCCAGCGTGGTCGAAGGCGACTGACTTTTTCAGTCGCGCTCGTCAAGGGCGTACGATACCTATTACCGCAGATGCACGTTGATCGTGTACTGATATAGCCATACTCCTCGCATCCTAAATCCGTCGTGGTTCAGGGAGACACTCGATGCGTTCCAGCCTGAAGCTCTTGACACTGGCGTTGTCGGTAGCATGGTGGGGAATTCCCGCCGCCGAGGCGCAAGACGTCGTGAAGATTGGTTTTCATGGCCCGCTCACCGGGTTCGCGGCCGCCGACGGCAAGTCGGCACGGCAAGGCGCGGAGCTTGCGGTCCAGCAGGCCAATGCGACCGGCGGGATCAACGGCAAGAAGATCGAGCTCGTCGTGTATGACGACGAAAACAAGGCCGAAAACGGCATTCTGGTCGCCAACAAGCTGATCGGCCAGGACAAGGTGGTGGCGGTGGTGTCCGGCAGCTATTCCGGGCCGACGCGCGCGGCCGCGCCGGTGTTCCAGCGCGCCAGCATGGTCTATGTGGCGGGTTATGCGATCCATCCCGACGTCACCCGGGCGGGCGACTTCATGTTCCGCACCGACACCATGGGTGAGGTGCAGGGCCGCGCCGGCGCCAAGCTGATGGCCGACATGCTCAAGAAAAAGCGCGTCGTGATCGTCGCGGTCAACAACGACTTCGGTCAGGCGCTGAGTGCGGGCGTGAAGGACGTCGCCGGCAAGTTCGGCCTGACCATCGCCAAGGAATACACCTTCGCGATGCCGGACCGGCAGTTCGGCCCGCTGGTCGCCCAGATCAAGGCCGACAACCCCGAGGTGATCTACGCGCCCGGCTATTTCTTCAACGCCGGCCCGCTGGTCGCGCAGATACGCGCCGCCGGCATCGACGTTCCGATCATCGGCCAGGAAGGCTACGACAGCCAGCGCTTCATCGAGATCGCCGGCAAGGCGTCGGAAGGCGTGATCATCACCACGTCGCTCGATCGCGATTCTCCCTCGAAAGTGACCCAGGCGTTCATCGCGGAGTACGAGAAGCAGTACAAGGACCGCGTCGACATGGTGGCGGCCTCCGGCAATGCGGCGGCCACGGTGATCATCGAAGGGCTGCGGAAGGCCGGCACGACCGACAGCAAGGCGATCCGTGACGCGATCCGCGCCGGCACCTTCGACACGGTGGTCGGCAAGCTCTCCTTCAACCGTCTCGGCGAGGTCAAGAAGGACGTGCAGTTGCAGGTGGTCAAGGACGCGAACTTCCGCCACTACGGGGTGATCAGCGACCCCGTCCTGCTCGCGCCTCCGGAGAAATAACGGTCCGCTTGTTCCATGCGTCTATGTTCGGTCGTCCGAACCGACGGCTTCGCTTCTCTCTCTCCCCCGTTCGGGGGAGGGAGAGGGTGTCGCCGCGGGCGCCGAGCCTGAACGTTCTTTTTCTCCTCTGCCGCCGGCCGGGGAGGGGGCAGTCCGGGGGGCCTCATGCTCCAGGTTGAACTTGTCTTGCAGGGCCTGATCAACGGCAGCATGTATGCGGTCATCGCGGTCGGCCTGACGATGATCTACGGCCTGCTGCGCATTCTCCACGTCGCCCATGCGGGACTGTTCACGCTCGGTGCCTACATCACCGTGCTGCTGACCAACGCGACCGGGAGCCTCGCGGTCGCCATGGTGGTGGCGATGGTCGTCGTCGGCATCGGCGGCATGCTGGTCTATCGGCTGCTGTACGAGCCGCTGCTCGACCGCCCGCCCTACGTGATGCTGATCGCCTCGATCGGGCTGTTCATCTGCATGGAGGAGGGCTACCGGATCGTGTTCGGCCCCTACGGCTCGTCGTTCGATACCATGCATCTGACCGAACAGTTTTCGATCGGCCCGTTCGGCATCTCGGCCGCCAATGCCGCCATGCTGGTCGCCGCCGTGGTCCTGCTGGTCGGGCTGGCGTTTCTGATGCGGCGCACCCGCTTCGGGGTCGCCTGGCGCGCCACGGTGACCGACGCCGCGATGGCCCGCTCGTTCGGCATCGACACGATCCGGGTGCGGTACGTCAATTTCGTCGTCGCCTCGGCATTCGCCGCGGCGGCGGGAGCGCTGGTCGCGGTCCTCAACAACCTGGTCGAACCGACCATGGGCAGCGTGCCGAGCTACAAGACCCTCGCCATCATCGTGTTGGGGGGGCTCGGACAGGTCGGTGGAACGCTCGCCGCGGCCCTGTTGCTGGGGGTGATCGAGGCCTACGGCACGATCTATGCCGGCGCCTATCTCGACCGCGATGCGATCGCCTTCATCTTCCTGATCGTCGTCCTGATGGTGCGCCCGCAGGGCCTGTTTGCAAAGAGCTGAGACCGTGTTCGACGCATACGCGATAACCCTGGTGGCGCTCATCAGCATCAACATGATGCTGGCGCTCGGCCTCAATCTCATCACCGGCTTTTGCGGCCAGGTGAGCCTCGGCCACGCCGCCTTCTTCGGCACCGGCGCCTATGCGGCGGCGCTGCTCGCCGCGGCCGGCGTGCCGATTCCGGGGGTGCTGGTGTCGGCCGGTGTCGCGGCTTCGTTGCTCGGCCTTCTGGTCGGGTTCACCTCGCTGCGGGTGCGCGAGGATTTTCTCGCCATCACCACCATGGGGGTCGGGTTCGTGTTCGTCGGTTTCGTGCGCAAGCAGAGCTGGCTCGGCGCCGAAATCGGTCTGACCGACATTCCCGACCACGGCCTCGGCGACATCGGTTTCATCGTGTTCTGCGTGGCGCTGGTGGTGGTGATGGCGGCACTGACCGCCTACATCAAGCACAGCTGGCTCGGCTTCGCGTTTTCCGCCGTCGCCGACGACGAGGCGACCGCACGCACGCTCGGGATCGACGCGGCGCGCTACAAGCTCGCCGCCTTCGTGGTCGGCACGTTCCTGGCCGGCGTGGCCGGTGCGGTCTACGTCTACTTCAACCGGGTCGTCATCCCCGGGGCCTTCGGGCTCACCGTCTCGATCAGCATCCTGTCGATGGTGATCGTCGGCGGGGTCGGCTCGATCTGGGGCGTGATGGTGGCGGCGTTCGCGCTCACGGTGCTGCCGGAGCTGTTCCGCATTGTCAACGATTTCAAGTTGTTGCTCTACGGTGGGCTGATCGTGCTGACCATGCGGTTCGTGCCCGACGGCCTGGCCGGGCTGACGCGGCAGGCGGTGGCGTTCTACAAAGGGGGCAGTGGGCGATGGAAAGCCTCCTGACGGTCGAGGACGTCACGGTCCGATTCGGCGGGGTGACCGCGGTCAACGCCGTGTCCCTGACACTCGCGCCCGGGGAGCTCCTGGGCCTGATCGGTCCGAACGGCGCCGGCAAGACGACGCTGCTGCGCACGGTGATCGGGGCGATCCATCCGAACCACGGCCGTGTGATGGTGGCGGGACGCGACATCACCCGGCTCTCGACCGATGCGCGCGCGCGCATCGGCTTGGCGCTGACCCACCAGATCGTCCGGCCGTTCCGGTCGATGAGCGTGCTCGACAACGTGATGCTGGCTGCCGGCCACCGCAAGACCGCGAGCGTGGTCCGTGCGGTGATGTCGGTCGGTCGCGCCGACCAGGCGGCACGGGCGCGCGAATTGCTCGAACTGGTCGGCATTGCCGAGTTCGCGGATGCCGCGCCCGCGGTTCTGCCGCTCGGTGCGCTCAAGCGTCTGGAGGTGGCGCGGGCGCTGGCGATCGAACCGCAGGTCATGCTGCTCGACGAG
>JAVBUK010000183.1:0-3157 GCA_031555345.1 Xanthobacteraceae bacterium
CGCCAGGAAACGGACCAGATCGGCCCGCCCGATCGAGGTGGTCATGGTGTTGTCGAGCGGATGATAGTTGAGCACCGGATGCTCCATCATGGCGGCGTCGAGCACCACCGTGACCGCTCCCGCCGTATCGTTGAGGGCCGCGAACGGCGTCACGGCGCCCGGAACGACCCCCAGGGTTGACATCAGAAGGTCGGCCGAGCCGAACGAAAACCGCCCGCCGGCGCCCAGACGACGATGCAAACTGTTGAGCCCGATCTGCGCCGTTGCCAAGGCGACGACCAGGAAAAGCCCCCCCTTCTTGTCTTTCAAGAACAGGTTTTTCGTATGTCCACCAGGGATTTGCCCCCTGAGCGCGGAGGATTGTTCGACCGTGAATACGGCCTGGTGAATCACGGTCGAATGGGCGATGCCGAGACGGTCCAGAAAAGCGAAGAGGTCGGCTGGGGAAGCGGACATGGGACAGGTCTTGCGGTAAAATTACACGAATGGCTTTTGGGTGGCGGAACACCCATCAGGCCGGCGGAAGGCGTGAGCAACCGACAAATTGATTTCATCACGCACGTATTGCAATGAGGAAGGGTTGCTGGCATAGGAAAGCCCCGGCGGACATCGGACGCCGAACGGATGCGGGTGTAGCTCAGGGGTAGAGCACAACCTTGCCAAGGTTGGGGTCGAGGGTTCGAATCCCTTCGCCCGCTCCATATTTCCGCAAGAGAAACAATTGCTTAAAGGGTCTCCCGCCGGGAGGCTCTTTGCCTACATGCGCTCTGAGCCCTTGTTGCGTAAGCATTATGTAAGCACGGGAAAGCGCATTTGCGGTTATGATAGAGCGGTTTTAGCGGTGTCGTGGAACGAACGCCGCATTGCTTTTGGGAGTTTCTCGACCGGAGTTATCGCGTTCGTCGGCTTGGGCAATGTCGAGCGCCTTCACCCAGCCTGCGTGAGGGGGGAGAGCAATCGGGCTCGTTCGTTTGGATCGGAACCCGAGGGATGGATGTGGCCGCACCAATCGAACGGGACCTGATCTTCATCTCCAAGGCGACGCCCGGCGATGACCAGTTCGTGCTGTGGCTTGCTCCACGTCTCGAAGCTGCGGGCTACGAGGTCTTCGCCGACATCTTCGATCTCGATGCCGGCGACGAATGGCGCGGCAACCCCGAACCCGTTGTTGGTGACCGTGCTGCGCGCAAGCGGTGAATTTCCGGCCATTGAGGTCGTGTTGACCGACATCTTGGGTCTCACGAAGATCAACTATAACGCCTGCAATTTCAGCGATGGCCTGCCGGTCACTATTCGTTTTGCAGACAAGGTCGGCGAAGTGTTGACGATGGGGAGTGCCGCCGGAGCAGAGCGGCAGCCCTTCAAGTTCTATGTCTAAACGTGTTTCAGGCTTTCAACATTTTCTCGATGACGCACATGGGTAGCACCAGCCGCATCGAATCCGGCAGGCGCATAAACCCATTGCCTTCGTAGAAGGCGGCGGCGCGCTCATTGATCGCGTCAACGACCAGCATCGAAGAGCCGATGATCAAGGCCGATGCGTAGGCGCGAGATACGGCGTCGGCGAGCAGGATCGCCCCCAGGCGCTCCCCTTGTCGCTCGGCCGACACCGCCAGGCGCCCGACCAGCGTGGCGCTCACCAGCGGATAGCGCGGTATGTGTTTGCGTGCGGGGTTCGGAACGTCGCCCCGCGGCAGACCCGTCGCGCAGAGCGTATAATAGCCGAGCACCGTTCGGGGCTGCTCGGGCTCAACGAGGATGAAGACGCCGTTCGCCTTGCGCCGCACATCCTGGCTCGCTTGCGTTCTCAGATAGCGGTCGAGGCTGTCGACGCAGGAGAAGGCATCGCGATCATGATCGGCCGAAAGCGGCACGATCTGCAAATCCGGTTGAGATGCCGCCATTCTTACGGGGCGACCCGGCGCTTGTGGTCGGCAAGTGCGCGTTGAAGACGATCGCTCGGCTCAGGCGGATTGATCAATGCGTCGAAAAAAGCCTCGCGATCACGGTCGGAGAGCACGAGCATTTCATGCTCGGCGATCGTCCGGCGTGCCGTGTCGGCGAGCGCCGTCACGCAGAAGTCGCTCACCTTGCGCTGCGACAGGTAGGCGGCACGCTCGATGAGATCCTTAGTCGCCTCGTCAATGCGGAACCCGAGCCGCTCAACCCGGCCCGGCGCGTCCCGGTGCAATCTGGTCTGCTTCCGTGGCATGGATGTTGACCTGAATAATTTTCCATCTTGTAAATATGTACGTCTGTTTGACTAACAATGCAAGGCCAACTGTCGCCAGGTGATGCGTTGGAGTTCCTTACCCTGCGCGATTACGCTGCCTGCATTTCTTCCTGCTCCGAAAGCACCTCTTCGTCCAACAGTGAGGCGATTTCCTCGGACGTGCGGGTGACGGCGAGCTTCAGCGCCTCATCGATATGGACATAGCCCTGGGTCACGCTTTGAGCGGCATGGCCCAGGAGAGCCCTGATCGCAAGTTCGGAGAATCCGAGGTCACCGGCAACGCTGCCGAAGGTATGGCGCAGCGTAGGAGGCGTGACCTCCTTGATTCCCACGCTGGCGCAAAGCCGGGTCTAGCCGGCGGCGGCGCGCCCCTGCTCTGTTTGCGGCGGCGGCTCGGGTTGATTCGAGCCCTCGAGACCGGCCCCAGGCGAATTCGCCGGCCCTGCGAGGAATCGCCTCCAGGCGAAGTGATCGCAGGGCCGGGCTTGCGTTTCGTCCGGTGCGCCGATCAATACCTGCCTTCGCCGGCCGGCCATCGTGCCGCGGCCGGGCGAAACGGTGATCGGCTTGTTGGCCGGCTGATCAGCCGGGTGCCAGATCGCCCAACATGCTGGCGGTGACCACCAGCTTGGACAGCGTCAGGCCGGCCGTGGTGATCTCCTGCATCGCCAGCCGAACGCGCTCCACCTCCTCGCTGCGCGAATTCGCCCACGCCTGCAGCGCCTCCGCGCCCGAGTCCCCCGTCCGCATCAGATCGGTGGTGATCCGGCGCTGCGCCGCGCCGATCGAATCGAGTGCACGATCGAGTGCCAGGCGGTCGAAATAGTCCGCCACCTTGATGTCACGGGCCGCCGCGACGATGCGGTCGAGCTGGAAGAAGGTCCCGGCGGCAAAATACGCCGCCGCGACGTCGGCCACCGCCTT
>JAVBUK010000178.1:0-2784 GCA_031555345.1 Xanthobacteraceae bacterium
GAGGCGGCCGACGAGCTCGAGGCCCTGGTGGCCGACGACCTCTGGTCGTTGCCGACCTACCAGGAGATGCTCTACATCCTTTGATCTTGTCGTCGGGACCTCATCCGACATCTGTGAGCGGCAGGTCTCTACAACACCCTCCTGAGTAGTTAGTGTGGACCGAGTTCCGGGCGAGCACAGGCCGGGGGGCGTTCGCGCTGGGGCTGTCCCGCAGCGAGTCCCGCCGACGCTTCGCCAATACGCCGGCGATCTCGACGCGGAACTCGCGCGTGCCGCGCTTGTCGTCGATCGGACGGCAGGCGGCCCGCGTCACCTGCGCAAGGCGATCCAGTGTCGCGGCATCGAGGCGGGTGCCGATCAGCGCATCGGCCGCCTCGGTCACCAGAAGCGCGGTCGGCGCGACCGCGCCGAGCGCGACCCGCGCCGCCGAACAGAGCCCGTCGTGGTCGAGCGCGATATCGATGCCGACCCCGACGACCGCAATGTCCATTTCGGTGCGCGGCGTGAAGCGCCGATAGGCCCCGCCCGAGCGCGGCGGCCGCGGCGGAAACAGGATCGACGTCACGATCTCGCTCGGCGCCAGCGACGTCGTCCCCGGTCCGGACGGGACCGCTTCCACCGGCGCCTCGCGCATCCCGACCGGGCCCGTGATCGCGACCCTGGCACCGGCCGCGATCAGCGCCGGCACGCTGTCGGCGGCCGGCGAGGCGTTGCACAGGTTTCCGGCCAGCGTGGCGCGACCCTTGACCTGGATCGAGCCGATCAACCGCACGGCATCCACCACGCCCGGCCATGCCTGGGCGAAAGATGCGTGCTCGATCAACTCCATGCAGGTGACGGCGGCGCCGACCCGAAAGCCGCCAGCGGTGGCGTCGATCCGGTGCAACTCGGGAATCCGCTTGATGTCGACCAGGAGATCCGGCGCGGGCCCATCGGATTGCATCTGCACGATCACATCGGTGCCACCCGCCAGCACCCGTGCGGTCCCCTTGGCGCCCGCCAACAAGGCCACCGCTGCCGCGAGGGTCGCTGGCGCTTCGTATCTCAGGTCGCTCATGCGTCGTTGCTCATGCAAGCCGGTCGACAGGCCGTGTGCATACGCCAATTCGGGAACACCACCAATCCGCGATCTCTCGCAATCGCACCGATCGGTCCTGTAAAAATTGCGTTACGGCGGGCTTCATCTTCGTGGAGCCGCGGCATCATGGTACGTCGTGATTCGGAGCAGCAGGAATTTGGGCGCCGGACCGGGCGGGATCACGGTCCGTCCGAAGATCCGGACGTGATGGCGGTTCGAAGGCTTGCCGTCGAAGGCTTGCCGTCCCGTTCCGGCGAGGCGCCCGGGGCGCCGCGGATGCCGGCCGAGACGTAGGCCACCAGCAGGCCCGCCTTGGTGGCGACGTCGCCCGGGTGGTCGCGGTTCTCGGACAGCCGCGCCATCCGCTCGTCGAAGCAGTTCATCACCAACGCCCCGACCGAGAACAGATAGGCCCAGTGCAGGTATTCGGGCGACTTGTCGGGCAGGGCGCGCTGCAATGCCGCGATGAATTCGCGCGCCAGCGGGTCATAGTAGTCGCGAATGATGCCGCGGGATGCCTCTTGGGGGTCGGACGCCTCGCGCACCGTCAGCAGCGAATAGTAGCGGCCGTCCGGCATCGACTGCTGGCGCATCACCGGCATGATGAACGCCTCGACGATCCGTTCCACCACATCGGGTGCCGCATAGTCGGAGATTGTCCTCAACGCCCCGAGGCGCTGGTCGAACAAGCCTTTATGGCGTTCGAACAGGGCGCGGTACAGGTTCTGCTTGGTCTCGAAATGGTAGACCATGACCGACACGCCGACGTCGGCAGCCTTGGCGATGTCGCGCATCGACGTCCCGTGAAAGCCGTACAGAGCAAACAGGCGCTCCGCCTCGCGCAGGATGCGGTCCCGCCGGCTGGGCTCGTCGGCAGTCTTGCGGTGGCGACGCGGCCGTACGGGTGTTTCGGTATCGGACGTGCTCATTCGTGCCCCTGTTCGCCATCCCCTTGATCACGTCGCAATCGCCGGATGACGGCTGCGCCCCAAGCCCCGCGCGGGCTTGACGAAATCCGGCCGGTCGGAGGAACGAAACGGCCGGATCGGGCGGGCGCCGACCAAACAACCCCTGACGCCACCAGATATGGTCGTGCATCCGTACGATCCCCGAAAGGCTCCGGCAAGCGGTGGATATTACCGCGCAGTCGCGACAGGTTCCCGGATCAGGTCCCCTTCGCGCGTACTTATACAGATTGACTGTACGTACGTTCAGTCTAGTTTTGCGGCCGGCCGATGGGAAGAGCGCCGCGTTCCGCGGGGAGCCTTCCGGCCGCTGTGAGCTGATCGGATCACGGCTCGAATTCGCCGTGCCGCGGCGCCGACCAGCGTCAAGCTTGGGAGCAATTGATGCACATGCAGGTCAAATGGCGGGTCCTGTTCGGCGGATTCGCAAGCTACACATTCGACGCCATGGACCTCGTCCTGCTGGCGATGGCGTTTCAGCCGATCATGAACGACCTCGGCCTCACACGAGCGGAAGCCGGAATGCTGGCGACCGCGACGCTGATCGGCGTCGGCGTCTCCAGCGTGGTGATGGGATGGTATTCGGATAACTATGGACGCCGCAAGGCGATGCTGTGGTCGCTGATCTCGTTCAGTCTGTTGACCATGCTGATCGCCGGCGCCCAAAGCTGGCTGCAAATCCTGGTGCTGCGCTTTCTCGCCGGCCTGGGTCTGGGCGGGCTGTGGGGCGTGATCGCCGCC
>JAVBUK010000247.1:0-3184 GCA_031555345.1 Xanthobacteraceae bacterium
CGTTCGAACGCGCCGTTCAGGTCGAACTCGAGGCCGCCGGCGTCGAGCTCTTGTGCCTCGCCGGGTTCATGCGGCTGCTGACGCCGTGGTTCATCCGGCGATGGGAAGGCCGGATGATCAACGTCCATCCGGCCCTGCTGCCGGCGTTCAAGGGCCTCGACACCCATGCGCGGGCGCTCGCCGCAGGGGTGAAAATTCACGGCGCGACCGTGCATTTCGTGGTTCAGGAAATGGACTGCGGCGCGATCATCGCCCAGGGCGCGGTTCCGGTCCGCGATGACGACACCGCGGACAGCCTCGCCGCCCGCGTGCTCCTGGTCGAACACAAGATCTACCCGCTCGCGCTGCGCCTGGTGGCAGAGGACCGCGTCAGGGTCACCGGCAACCGCGTCACCATTGCGGGCGGCACCGAGGTCACCGGCGAGTTGCTGGTGCCGGCGATTTCGCCCGCCGGCTGACAGGCACCTGCGTTCGACCTCATCGCGGCCCGCCGACGACGTCCGCGCTCGCGTGCTGTGCGGATGCGACCACAACAGAACGATTCAAGACGCGAAAAAACCCCCGGCGTGGAATCCGGGGGCTACGGATGACATCCGCTTGCCGGCCGCCTACGCGACCCTGAGGTTCTCCGCCGAAGTCTTGCCGCGGTTGGTGACGAGTTCGTACTCGACGACCTGCCCCTCATTCAGGGTGCTGAGTCCGGCGCGCTCGACGGCGGAGATATGGACGAACACGTCCTTGTCCCCGCTCGAAGGGTGGATGAAGCCGTAGCCCTTTGTAGGATTGAACCATTTGACGGTGCCTTTTTGCATCGTCTGTCTCCCAGAAGTTCAGAACAACATAGTGTGGAAGCGCGGCCGGGCAATCGCTGCACGCCGCGCTACAACCCGGGTTTTGGAGGGTTCCGAAACGAGAGCGCCGTGGACGCGCAGCGGCCGGACGAGGCGCCAAAATCCGATTGTACCACGCAGCAGACACGAGAAATGCGGCTTTAGCAAGGCTCGCGGCAATACCTATGCGGTCCTGCCGGATTGCCGCCAGAAAGCCGTAATAGCGTGAACCGCAACCGAAAATGCACGCGATACGATCGCCGCGCCGCGCCCTGCCTCGCTTGCTCCGTCCGGTCGATTATCGCGCCGAGTCGCGCGAGCCTAGGCTTTCGCCTGTTTGACGTTGCACCGGCTCCGGACCATCGCATAGGCGACGACCAGTACCACGATCAGCGCGCCGCGGACACTCCACACCTTGAGCAGATCATCGCCGAACACACTGTCGCAGATGCGATCGACCAGGATCCAGACGATCAGCGCCACCCCGGCCAGCAACTCGTCGAGCACCAGCGGCCGGCGCCGGCCGACCAGGAAATAACCCAGGGCCAGCACGAACATCGCACCGATCGGTCCGCCCCACACGTGCAACCCATGCAGCAGATGCTCACCGACGTAACCCGGCAGCGACGCGTCGTTGACGATGACCTCGCCCGCCACCCAGCCGAGCAGGGCTCCGCCGCCCCACACCAGCACACGGAAGCGTTCCAGCAACGACATCAACACCGCACTGCCGGCGATGATCAGCGGCACGCTGGTGGCGAGGCCGATGACGATGAGCGTCGTTTTCATCGACCCCGCATGGGCCAGGTCGACCACCTGCGCCGCCGCGCTCTCGGCCGCCGCCGCAATCGCGATCACGTTGTCGAGGCTCATCACGATGTCGGCGATGGCGACGATACGAACCGCCCGCCACAACGTCTTGGCGCTCTCGACGTGCTCGCCCTCGCCGGTATCCTCGGTGACGAGTTTGGTCGCGACGTAGAACAGGAGAACACCGCCGATGATCTTGAGGAACGGCAGTGCCATCGCCTGCGCGATCACGATGGTGAAAATCACACGCATCAAGACCGCCACGCCGGCGCCGAGAATCATGCCCCACAGCCGCTGTTTCGCCGGCAGCGTCAGGCAGGCCATCGCGATGACGACGGCATTGTCTCCGGAAAGGATGATGTTGACGAAAATGATCTTCAGCACGCCGATCCAGAACGGCGCATGCATCATGCTCTGCAGCAGGAAATCCACCGGACACACCCCTCTTGTTCGACGTGCGGCCGACCGCTCCCCGACCCGCCGCCCTGTGGCACACGGGTCACGGCGCCCCGGTCAGCCGGACCATCGGCTCCTCAGCCGACGATCTCGTTGCCGGAGAAGAACTGGGCGATCTCCACCGCCGCCGTTTCGGCCGCGTCGGAACCGTGAACCGAGTTCTCTCCGATCGATTTCGCATGAGTCTTCCGGATCGTGCCCGGCGCCGCCTTGGCAGGATCCGTCGCTCCCATGATCTCCCGGTACCGGGCGATCGCGTTCTCGCCTTCGAGAACCTGCACGACCACCGGGCCGGACACCATGAAGCTCACCAGTTCGGCGAAGAACGGCCGCTGCCGATGGACCGCATAAAACGTCTCGGCCTGATCGGGCGTGATGCGCACCCGCTTCTGGGCGACGATGCGGAGTCCGGCCTGCTCGATCAAGGCATTGATCGCGCCGGTCAAATTACGGGCGGTTGCATCGGGCTTGATGATCGAAAACGTACGCTCGATCGCCATGGAATCGTCCTTTGCCTGCGACATGCTCGGGGGTTGAGGGTATGCCCCGGCGCTTATAGCCGGGTGAACCTCCTCGCGACAAGACTTCACGCGCAGCGCCGCTGTCCGGCTGTGAAAATTCGCCCAAAACTCGGTTCGCCTCGAGAATCCGGCCCGAAACATCGCCCACGCCGGGCCGCTGGAACAAAATGCATACGTCAGGACACTCCCGGCCGGATCGTGGTGCGGGATGCGTTCCGCGGCGCGGGGCGCGTCTTTTAGTCTCAGCAATGTTACGTATAAGGACTTTTGGAGAACGTCGGGAGCGAGCATCGGTCCGCGGCGCGGCTGCCGCCGCCCGATCAACGTCGGTCCCGCCCAGCACCCGCGGGGCGGAACCGTGGTGCCGGAACCAAGCCGTTATGTTGCGGGTTGAACGTTCCAGAGACCATGGGACCGCGACTGGGCCGCGACCATGGTCGAGAAGGCGGAGGATCGGAATGCGCTTGCTTTTCGGCATCATTCTTGGCGTCGTGCTGACGGTCGCCACCGCCTATGTGCATGACTCGGCGGTTGCGGACCGGCATGACGTCGCCGGCCGGCCGGTGG
>JAVBUK010000379.1:0-5389 GCA_031555345.1 Xanthobacteraceae bacterium
AGCCCGGCACCCGCATCACGTCGCCGTAGGTACACAGCGTCACCTGCGGCTGCCGGGCGATCGCGATCGCCTGGTCGATCCGGCCCGCGGGCAATACGCACACCGGGCAGCCGGGGCCATGGATCATGCGCACGTTGGCCGGCAGCAGATCCTCGATGCCGTAGCGCGAGATCGCGTGGGTGTGCCCGCCGCAGAATTCCATCAACCGGTAGTCCCGCCCCGGCCGGACCTCGGCGGCGATTTTCGCCGCGACCGCCCGCGCCAGGGCGCCGTCGCGGTACTCGTCGACATATTTCATCGCCCGGCCGCCTCGCGCAGCAGCGCCAGGGTCGCGTCCGCCTCCTGCGGGTCGATGCGGGCGAGCGCATAGCCGACATGGATCACCACGTAGTCGCCGACCGCGACGTTCTCCACCAACGCCACCGACACCTCTTTCACCACCCCGTCGAGGCTGACCTTTGCGGTTTCGTCGGGCAGCAATTCGACGACACGCGCCGGAATCGCCAGGCACATCTTCGGCTCTCCTCGCTCTCAGCACCCGGCCGGCGCGGCGGCCGATTGTGCGGCCCGCGCCTCGATCCAGGCGTAGAACGCCGCCATCCCCTCCCCGGTCCGCGCCGAAACCACCAGCGTCTGCAGCCGCGGATTGACCCGGATCGCATTGGCCAGACAGGCCGCCAGATCGAATTCGAGGTGCGGCAGGAGGTCCGACTTGTTGACCAGCATCAGGTCGGCGGCGGCGAACATGTCCGGATATTTCAGCGGCTTGTCCTCGCCTTCGGTGACCGACAGCACGATCACCTTGTGGGCCTCGCCGAGGTCGAACAGCGCCGGGCAGATCAGGTTTCCGACGTTCTCGATGAACAACAGCCCGCCCGGCGCGGGCGCCAGTTCGTCGAGCGCGTGCGCGACCATGTGGGCGTCGAGGTGGCAGCCCTTGCCGGTGTTCACCTGCACCGCCGGCACGCCGGTGGCGCGGATGCGCTCGGCATCGCGCGCGGTCTGCTGGTCGCCCTCGATCACCGTGATCGCGAACCGCTTCTTGAGATCGTCGATGGTGCGCACCAGCAGGCTGGTCTTGCCCGAACCGGGACTGGACACCAGGTTGAGCGCAAAGATCCGCTGACCATTCAACCGCCTCCGGTTGGCACGGGCGAACCCGTCGTTCTTCGCCAAGAGGTCGCGCTCGACCCGCAACAGACGTTCGTCGCCGTGTGCCGGGACCCCGCCGGCAGGCGCGGCGCCGGCGTCGTGATGATGGCGTTCGTGGGCGTGTTCTTGGGCGTGTTCGTGGGCGTGTTCGTGGGGGCCGTGCGGGTGGGCGTGCGGCTGGTGGCCGTCGTGCTGGGCGTGGCCGGCATGACGATGATCGGCGCCGGCATTGGCCGCTTGGGCATCCGGCATTCCGCATCCGCACGCGATGCACATCGGTCCACCTCCCGGTTCCCTGGCCGCCGGCCTGTTCAGGGTCGCCCATCTGGATACTAAATGCGACCGGCCTGCCCGCGTTGATCTATGTAGAGTTGCCGCTACGCATTTACCCGCATTTTTGGGGGTTTACGACCTCCTTCCGGTCGCCGCATCGATCTTGCGACCGCTGCCGGCGACGTTCTCGCTTCGTGCTGGACACCGACGGCCGGGAGCCTGTAGGTCGTGGGCCGTCGGCCGGGCGCGGCGACACCGGCACGCCGGACGGATTGGTGCCGCCGTCGTTGTCCTCGCCGTCGTTGTCCTCGCCATCGTTCTCCTGCCATCGTTCTCCTGCCATCGTCTCTTCGCCGCAATGGCCTACTTTCGCAACACTACGGTCAATCTTCTCAATCTGCACTACGGCCTGCAGGCGCTGGCCGTCCGCGGCAGCGGTGCCTTCTTCGGCGTGTTCCTGCTCAAGTCGGGCGTGGCAGTGCCGCACGTGCTCGGCGCCGTCGCGCTGATCCTGCTCGGACGGCTGCTGATCCGGCCGAGTGTCCTGGTCCTGGCCAAGCGCTGCGGGTTGCGACCGCTGGTCATCGCCGGAACCCTGGTGACCGGCCTGGAATATCCGCTGCTCGCCGAAGTGGACGGCGTCGGGACGATGCTGTTCGCCCTGGTCGCGCTTTCGGCCGTGGGCGAGACCTTCTACTGGACCACCTACCACGCCTATTTCGCCTCGCTCGGGGATCCGGAACACCGCGGCCACCAGATCGGCGCGCGGGAAGCCCTCGCGGCCGTGGTCGGAATCGTCGGGCCGCTGGCGGCGGGTTGGGCGCTGACCGTGTTCGGCCCCCGCGTCGCTTTCGGGGTGACCGCGGTCGTGCTGATACTGGCGGCGCTCCCGCTGCTGTGGACCCCGAACGTCGGCGTTTCGTCCCGGGTTTCCGGCGCGTCGACCGCATCGATGCCGGGCGTGCTGTTGTTCGCCGCGGACGCCTGGTATCAGGTGGGATTCGTGCATGTCTGGCAGATCGCCCTGTTCGTCTCGCTCGGCGAAAGCTTTTCCGCTTTCGGCGGCGCCATGGCGCTCGCCGCGGTGGTCGGGGCGGCGAGCGGCCTGGTGCTGGGCCGCCTGGTCGATCTGGGACACGGCGGCCGCGCCATCTGGATCGCCTTCGCGGCGATCTCGCTGACCACCGCGCTGCGCGCCGCCAGCGTCGGAGACGCCGGGCTTGCGATCATCGCCAATGCGTGCGGCGGCATGGTCGGCTGCCTGTACGTGCCGGCCTTCGGCACCGCGATCTACAACCAGGCCCGACGCTCGCCCTGCGCCCTGCGCTTCCACATCGCCGCCGAAATGGGCTGGGATCTGGGTGGCGCGACCGCACTGCTGGCTTCGGCCATGCTGATCGCCGCCGGGATGCCGATCGGTTCCGCGATCCTGCTGTCTCTCCTCGGCACCGCCGCGGTTCTGGTGCAGTTGCGCCGCTACTACGCCGGCGCCCGCGGGCCGACCCCGCAGGCCGGCGGGCACGCGCTCGCCGACCCGGCGCGCGACCGGCGCACCAGAAATTGATCGGTGCCGGTCGCGGACCGCGCTTTATTGTCGGCGAAGCCGTATCGACGACGGGCCGGGACCATGACGAAATCGACGCAAGCGCGACCGGCGACCGGGTCCGCGTTGGAGGTTCTGCTCGTCTTCGCCAGGCTCGGCGTCAGTTGCTTCGGCGGCCCGGTCGCCCACCTCGGCTACTTCCGCCAGGAGTTCGTGGTCCGCCGCCGCTGGCTCGACGAACCGGCCTACGCCGATCTGGTCGCGCTGTGCCAGTTCCTGCCGGGGCCGGCAAGCAGTCAGGTCGGTTTTGCCCTCGGCCTGCTGCGGGCCGGATATCCGGGTGGGCTGGCGGCATGGCTCGGCTTCACGCTGCCGTCGGCGATCGCCCTGGTGCTGTTCGCCTTCGGGGCGGGCACGCTCGGCGGCCCGATCGGAACGGGCCTGCTGCACGGGCTGAAACTGGTCGCCGTCGCGATCGTGGCCCAGGCGGTCTGGGGCATGGCGCGGGCGCTCTGCCCCGACCGGGAACGGGCGTCGGTCGCGGTCGTCGCGGCGCTGGCCGTCCTGTTCAGTTCCTCGCCGCTGGCGCAGACCGGCGCCATCGCCTTCGGCGCCATCGCCGGGCTGGTCCTGTGTCGCGCCGCCGCCACCACCAATGGCGACGGCGGTTTCGCGATCCCGGTTTCGCCGGCGGCCGGGATGGCGGCGCTGGCCCTGTTCGTCCTGCTGCTGGCCGGATTGCCGGCCCTGAACGGTCTGGTTGCGTCGCCGGGCGTCGCGCGGATCGAGGCGTTCTATCGCTCCGGCGCCTTGGTGTTCGGCGGCGGACACGTGGTCCTGCCGCTGCTGCGCGAGGCGGCCGTCGCACCCGGCTGGGTGAGCGAGGACGCCTTCCTCGCCGGCTATGGCGCCGCGCAGGCGGTGCCCGGACCGCTGTTCACCTTCTCGGCCTATCTCGGCGCGATCATGCAGCCGCCCCCGAACGGCGTGGCCGGTGCCGCCCTCGGCCTGGTCGCGATCTTCATACCGGGATTCCTGGCCCTGATCGCCGCGCTGCCGTTCTGGAGCGCACTGCGCGATCACCCGCGGGCGCGGGCGGCCATGCGGGGCGTCAACGCGGCCGTCGTCGGCCTGCTCGCCGCCGCGCTCTACGATCCGGTCTGGACCGGCTCGGTCGAGGACACCGCAGACTTCGGGTTGGCGCTCGTCGGCTTCGGGCTGCTGTCGGTGTGGGAAGCCCCGCCCCTCCTGGTGGTGATCATCACGGCGGCGGGCGGAATGGCGCTGGCGACCCTGCGGTGAAGGCGACCGACGGGGCGCCGCCCGAGCAGGGGACATTTGCCGTGGCAACACGACAGTCAAGCGCCCCGGCGGACGGCGCCTGCCATCGACCGCACGGCGAAACGGCGGCGGCCGTCGGCAGGCGGTCGCGACACCACCTAATGTCGGGAACAGCCGGGAGGCTGGTCGGTGGTTTCCGCCTCCGCCTTCTCGAGCATCATGGCGCCGAGGTTCTGGATCACGTCGGCCAGCAGAAACGACCGCTCGTCGGACTGCGTCATCAGGATCAGGTCTGCCAGCACCTCGGTGACCTTGGCGGCGATATCGGCCAGATCCGCCCCCTCCTTCTGCAGCAGAGGTTCGATGACGTCGTGGATGTCGCAGTGCAAACAGTCGGACATGAGATTCCGTTTCGTTTCAGGTGCCCGGTCGAGCGGCCCAGGCCGCCGAAACCGCATTGTCGTTCCGGCCCGTGGCCGACGCTGTTAGATCGCTACCAACGTCGCCATCCGCCACCCCACCGGGGCCCATAATAGTAGCGAGGCCCGTAAATCGGGGGGCCGTAGATCGGCGGGCCATCGGCGTATGGCGCATAGACGACCGGCGGGCCGTAGTAAACCGGCGGCGGGGCATAGGGTCCCGGCGGCGCCGGATAGTACCGCGGCGCAGGATAACGCGCGACCCGCCGGTGCGCAGCGCCGAGATTGCGCGCCATCGCGTAGCCGGGTCGGCCCTGCCACGTGACCGCGCACCACCCGCCGCTGCAGTTCGTCACCCGCACCGGGTTGCCAGCCGGAATGGTCGCCAGGATGGCGGCGTCGGTACCGGGGCCGGCGCGCAGATTCACGTTGGCGGTCGCCGCCAGGGTTCTCGGCCTTTCAATCCGCGCGGTATCGCGCGGCCCGGCAGGCTGCCCAGCCGGGGCCGCAGCGGACGGCGACGACCCACCCGGCAACGGCGTCGCGGGGGCGGCGGCGGTCGGCGGGGCCGGCGCAGCCTCCGGCGGCGGAGCCGCCGCAGCCGGGGTCTCGGGCGGCGACGCGGTCGGCGAAGGCACGGCTTCGGCGCTCGCGGCTGGCGCCTCCCCCTGGCAAAAAGCCGGGGCCGGCACCGTCAGGACGGCAACCGCCGCAATCCCGA
>JAVBUK010000538.1:0-4488 GCA_031555345.1 Xanthobacteraceae bacterium
CGCCGTCAGCGCCTTGGAATGAAGATAGCGGCGGGATCTCGATGAGACCTTCGGTGCCGGTATCTCGCACAACATGCGACATTTACGTCAACTCCATGAGATTGTGACGGAGCCATTAGCGCCGGGGCCGCCGCCGTACTACAAATAGGACCACGCCGCGCCACCAGCGCCGACGACAACAGTGATGGTCGACAAATAGAGAAGTGCCTCTGCGGCGTAGGATTTGATGGCCCGACCGCCGTTTCCACCGTTGTATGACCCTTGCATTATGCCGCCTCCGGTGGGGCCACCAGCAGCACCTCCCCCGGTCGTATTGGTATCTCCGCCTGTCGCAGTGCCGTGCGCTCCGGGGTAGCCGTACGACGCATCTGTCGAGCCGGGGCCGCCACCATTCGCTATGATGGCGCCACGAAAGCTGCTCTGCCCGCCGGGGCTGCCCGCTCCTGGGGTCCACCCATAATGATTCATACCGCCGGACCCCCCCCCACCACCACGTACGTCCACCGTCAGCGTGTTGTAAGCGGGAACGGTGAAGGTGTACGTGCCGGGCGTGGTGAAGCTCTGCGAACCAGGGACAACTGGCGGTTTGGTCGGGCCTCCGACCATCCGGGTGAGAAACGGCAGCATCATAGCTTCCACCCGATTGCCCACCAGGGTCCAGCGTGGTTCGCGACGGCACTGAGCAGTACCGCAAAGTTGTTTGCAGCAGTGCCCACAGAGGGAGCTGTACTGTTCGGGAAAAGGAACTGCGAACCGTTCCAGCTCACAGTCCTGCCGCCGGTGGCGTCCTGTTTCAGAGCGACGAACAGCGGCTGCCCGGGCTTTGCATTATCCGTGCTGATAGTGACATTGCCGACGAGAGTGCCAAAGAAGTTCTGGCCGAGCGAGCAATCAATCGTGATGTCACCCGAGATGTTTCCCAGGTCGGCCCACCCAGCCGCAGCCCACGCCTGATCGGTCGTGATGGCGTCGGTTCCGCTGTTCGCCCGGATGGCAGCGGCGGTCGCTATGTCTTTCGCGGCGGCTGGACCAAGGTCTGTGATTTGCGTCATGGTGTGGGTGTGCGACGCCTCTGCCTTCCCCAAGAGCGTCGTGTTAACGCCTTCGAACGCGGAATTCACAGCAGTGACGCCGGCCTTCTCAGCACCGAGCGCGGCGAGCGCGGCGCTCACCGTGTCACCGTTAACGCCGCTCTCGTTAACGATATCGTCGGAGGTAAGCTGCGCGAGACCGGTCGCCCCGGCAATCAGGTCAATCGCGTGCTGAACGTCGGTGGCCGCGAGCCGGGAAGCCGCGTTGTCGTACGGCAGGTCGGCCGCGATATGGACGCTGGCCGAGTCCGCTGCTGCCTGGGCTGCGGCCTGGGCCGCTTCCGCGAGGGCCGCGGCATCCGCCGCTTCCTGGCTGGCTTGTGCCGCCGAGGCCGCCGCGATCGTCGCCGTGGTGTCGGCGGAGTTCGCGGTAGAGACCGCGGCGTCGGCCTTGGCCTCCGCTCTGTCCGCCGTCTCGGCGGCTTCCGCCGACTTTCGCAGCGCCGTGCCGGCAGTGGCGACCGCATCCGCAGCGCCGTCGCGCGCCTCGACCGCCACGAACAGCGGCTGCACTTCGGCGACGTTGAGGTTGTCGGCGGTGAGGTTCTTGGTGTTCGAAAAGACCGTCAGCGGATCGTCCGGCGTGACGCGCTTCACCAGCACCGCGCTGCCGAGCGGCGCCGCCGGGGTGACGCGAACTATGCCGTCGCCCACCCAGAGAAACGCCGTCTCTGCGCCGTCGACGAAGACCTTGACGTGGTCCGGATCGAGTTTCTTGAACGGGACGGGCCAGTCGGTCTGGACGCCGTCGCCGGGATTGATAACGTAGCTTTGCGCCATCTCTTTCCTAGGGGAGGAACGAGGGAGGGACAGCGCCCTCCCCCGCGGTTGATCAGAACAGCGTGCGCTGCTCCTTGCGCATCTTCGGCGTCCTCTCGGGCGCATCGGAGATCATTGCGGAGTAGAAATTGGCAACCGGGATCACGTTCTGCCACGGCACGGGGCGGACGATGCTGCGCCACTCCTGCTGCGACCTGTCGCGGTCGGTGCGGATGGGGTTGAAGATCGCCGCCGATGCTTTCGAGAGATCGTTCAGAATGCCGGCGCTTGGATTTCCAAGGAGGAATTCTTGGGTCTGCCCTGAGCTGCGGAAGTCGAACATAGGGTCAAAGCCCGCGTGCGTCACCCCGGTGTCCATAATCATTGGGATGATCGAGGAGAATGCGGCCTTCGAGAAAGCGGCTTTCGTGATGTTGCCCGTCGACAACCGATCTTCCAGCACCGTGTCGCGATCGGAGCGCCCCGCTGCGCGAAGCTGCTCTTGCACCATGTAGGTCATCGCAGCCACCGCCATCGACCACGACGCCGAATTGATCGAGCGCATGTCGAAGTGGTGGAGGTTGTAAAGCGTGTTCTTCGCCCACGAGTTCAGCATGAACGTGCGGAACTGGAACAACGCCTGCCCGAGCGGTTGCGACAGAAACATGCTGGCGTTGCCGAGGTCGTTCTTGACGACGATCTGGTGCGACCACTTGAACAGCGACTGCGCGAATGCCGCACGCGCTTCGAGGTCGGTCCAGCGGTCGATGTTGAGTTTCGCCAGCTTGTGGCTGAACACGATCCCATCATGCACCTCGGCGTGCTTGCGCACCTCACGCAGGATGGCGGTGAGCCGCTCGTCGGACAGGCTGAACGAGCGGAGCCGGTTGAGGTCGGCGCGGCTGATCTTGTCGAGGTTGATCGGACCGTCGATATCCTTGACCACCTTGAAGGCGTAGTCGGCGAACTTCTGCGCGATTGCCTTCTGAACCGCCACGTCCAACATGGCGTTGACGTGGGTCATACCGGAAATGTTGGCGGTGACGCGCTGGCCGATATCGAGCGCCGAGTTGGCCTTGGCGGCGAAGCCGACCGGGTTGGCGGCGCCAACGTCATCGAGCCTCTGCATGATCATGCCGTGGATCAAGTCCGAGCCGTCACCGGTAATCGCTTCAAGTTCGCCGGCAAGGTCGTTGAGCAGCACCCTTCCGTAGGCGCCCTCGTCGGTGAGCCGGGAGACGCGCCGCAGCGACGGCATGTGCGAGAACGCCGCCTTGATGCCAAGCTCGCCGATGATTCGGCCGGCATCCATGACCTGGGCGAGACCGAACTGGCCGCCCACGCGCATGAAGTTGTACTTGCGGAGAAGCCGCGCATACTGCGCCGCCACGCTCTGCTGGCTCGGATCGGGCTTCCCCAGGAGGCGGTCATATCCCCACTGGAGGCGCTTCACGTCCGCCGTCATCTGGTCGCCTCCGACCATCTGCGAGGCACCGCGGTCCTGAACCTTTTTGAGGAAGGTGTCGAACTCGCCATCGGTGTGAAAACCGTCGACGAGAATGTCGCCGTTGTCGGGATTGACGAGGCGCACCCGCATCGCAGCGACGCGGCCGGAGTGCCAGTCCTTGTAAGTGGAATAGACCTTGAACGGATCGGTCTCGTAGAGGTCCCTGTAGGTGACCTCGCGGAGACTGCCGTCCTTCATCCGGACGCCCGGCAGCTTGTAGCCCATGTCGAGGATGGCGCGGTGCTTGCCGCGAGCGTCGGAGGCCTTGTTCCGGTCCGGACGCCACATCTGCCCCACCTGGGCGATCTCGTCTTCGCTGATGCCTGCATCGCGCATGAGCCCGGCGATGCCGTCGAAGTCACCCTGCTGGGCGCGCTGGAGGCCCTCCCACACGCCGTTCGCGCGGCGCTGTGAGTTGGCCGCGATGCCCTCGGCCCAGCGGTTGAGGAGGTCGTCGCTGAGCGGCGCGCCGCGCTGGATGGCGGCACTGCGCAGCGCCCCCCGGAACCACGCCTTGATGACGCCGTTGCCGTCGACAGCGTTGTTGATCAGGTCGTAGAGTTTTGCCGCGGACGCAATGTGCGGGAAGTAGTCCTTGATCGGGGCGCCGTTCTCGAAGCCCGGGTAGGCACGGCCGACAAGCCCCTCCCTGCGCCACGGGTTCTGGAGGTCGAGCGCGTCCTCCTGGAGGAACTTCTTGAGCGCCGCGGCGGCCCTCGAAACGGCGGGGCTGGGCAGGACAACGTTGCCGTTCCCGTCGAGGGTGTCGACACCCTGCAACACGTCGGACACGCGCTCGGCAAACTCGCCATGGCGAAAGTACTTGTTCGCCATGTTGAGGCCCTGCTCTTTCGCCCACTCGGCGAACTCGGCGCTGTGGACCTGCATGAGCTTCGTGAGGCCCACCCTGCTCCGCTGCGCCTTGTCGAGCGATGCGGAGAAGTAGTTCGGGCTGTAGTCTTTGTGGCCGACCGGGTCATCGAACAGCGCCCCGCCGAGCCACCGCACGAGGGTGTTCGGGGATTTTTTGAGGCGGCCGGCGAGGTCCCACCGGACAATTCCCATCGCGGTATACGGGATCGCCTCGTCGCGCACCGCGTTGACCATCGCGTTGGTGACGACAGGCGCCTC
>JAVBUK010000426.1:0-3063 GCA_031555345.1 Xanthobacteraceae bacterium
AGCAAAGCACGCTGGGCGGCCGCGGCCGGAGAACCAGCAGGCATCGGCGGCGGCTGCAGCGCGGACGGCGCAATCATCGGCGCGGACAGGGGTCGAGGCGCCGTCGGACGGGCCATCCCCGCCGGGGGCGCCATCCGCTGCGGCATGCCCTGTTGCGGAGCAACCTGTTGCGGAGCAACCTGCGGCCCGCCGGGCCGCTGCTGGCCCATCGGCATCTGCCCACCCGGAGGCCGCGCGGTGGGCGGCGCGGCCGACGGAGGTGCCGCCGGCCGGGGTTGCATCTGGCCCGGTTGCATCTGGGTTGGCGGCATCGGGCGGGGCTGACCCGGCTGAACCTGGACCGGAGCCATCGGACCACCGGGTCGCTGCGGCATCGCACCGGGCTGCATCTGGCCCGGCCGTGCGCCCGGCCCCGGACGCTGGATGCCCGGCGGCGGACCGGGCGGCTGCATCTGCCGCGGCACAGGCGCGGCCGTCGGGGGCGGTTGGACCTGCCGCGGCTGTGGCGCCGAAACAGCGGGAGGCGGTTGAACCTGCCGCGGCTGCGGCACCGAAACAGGAGGAGGCGGTTGGACCTGACGCGGTTGCGGCGCCGACGGCCGCATCGGCGGCGGACGTTGCGGCTGGGATGGCGGGGGTTGGACCTGACGCTGCGGCGGCGGGGCGGGCGGCTGCGGACGCGCCGGCTGCCCCGGCTGCGCCGGCCGCTGTGGCGGCTGACCGGGGCGACGGCTCCTGTCCTGCTCGTTCGGCTGCTGCGCCACCACGACTCCCCCGTCGACCGGCGCGGCATGGCCCGGGAGGGCGATGATCAGCGCGGACAAGACTGTCCCTGCCAGAAATTGCTCTCTTGCCTTCGACATCAAATGCTCGATTGCGTTGCCTGCGGGGGGGTGTGGCCGAAATGGCGCAAGATGATTGGCGGATGAAATTGTTCCAACTGCGGCGGATTTGATCCGGCTTCATGTCCGAAACGACCGAAGTCCGCCGATCAGGTTCAGAAGCCCGTTCCCGAACACAGCATCGGCCGGTCGTCTGGTCGGTCCCTGCGCCAGCGGTTCGCCCCGGCAGGCATCACGCTCGTCCGAGACCTGGGTCCGGCCCGAAATCGAGCCGCCGCCGACCGGGACGACAACCGACGGGAACCTCACACCCGGTTGACGTAAGGTCATCATCGGCCGGCCATCGGACTCCGGCTTTTGACGACGTCCGAACCGTTCCGGAGGTCCGCTTGGCGGGCTGTTCTTGGCTGCGGCTTTCGCGGCGCGAATGCATCCAGAAAATTAACGAATCGCCCGGACAATGATTGTGGGATGAGCCGCACTGCATTGGGCGGCCCGCATCCCCGGACCAGGATGGCCCCGATGGACACTGCCATGCTTGCGGCCGCGATGGTCGGCGCCCAAACCGCCCAGACCCAACTCGCCGTCGCTCAGAAGATGATCAAGATGAACGCCGATACCGAGGCCGCGGTGATCCAGCTGATCGACGCGGCGCAACAGAACGCCAGCCGCTTGGCCAATGTGGCAGCCGGGGTCGGCGGCGTGCTCGACATCTCCGCCTGAAATTCGTCCTCTGCCGCCGTTCCGCCGCGCTCGCGCGGAGCGCGCGACACCGGCCGCCGGAACACCGCCAAGCCGCCGTCCGCGGATCAGCGGGTCGGCACCGGTATTTCGCCGCGATAATCGTAGAAGCCGCGGCGGGTCTTGCGGCCGAGCCAGTCGGCCTCGACGTATTTCACCAGCAGCGGGCACGGCCGGTATTTCGAATCCGCCAGTCCCTCGTGCAGCACCTGCATGACCGAAAGACAGGTGTCGAGGCCGATGAAGTCGGCCAGTTCGAGCGGGCCCATCGGGTGATGCGCGCCGAGCTTCATCGCGGTGTCGATCGCCTCGACGGTGCCGACGCCCTCATAGAGCGTGTAGATCGCCTCGTTGATCATCGGCAACAGCACGCGGTTGACGATGAAGGCGGGAAAATCCTCGGCCACCGCGACCAACTTGCCCAGCCGGGCGATGAACGCCTTGGTGGCCTCGAAGGTCTTGTCGCCGGTGGCGATGCCGCGGATCACCTCGACCAATTCCATCACCGGCACCGGATTCATGAAATGAATGCCGATGAACTGCTCGGGCCGGTCGGTGGTCGCCGCCAGCCGGGTGATCGAAATCGACGACGTGTTGCTGGCGACGATCGCCTCGGGCTTGAGGACCGGACAGAGTGCCAGGAAAATCTTGCGCTTGACCTCCTCCTTCTCGGTCGCGCTCTCGATCACCAAGTCGCAGTCGGACAGGTTTTCCAGCTTGGGGGCGATCTCGATCCGCGCCAGCGCCTGCTTGCGCTGGTCTTCGGTCATGACGTTCTTGGCGATCTGCCGCGCCATGTTGCCGTGAATGGTCGCTAGCCCGGCCTTGATGCGGTCTTCACTCACATCATTGAGCAAGACCTGCAATCCGGATGCGGCGCAGACATGGGCGATTCCATTGCCCATCTGCCCGGCACCGATCACTCCGATCTTTTCTATCGTCCGCGCCATTGTGGTTTGCGCCATTGTGGTTTGCGCACTGCGCGCCTGCTTCCGACCAAGGGTATAACTCGACCTCGTATCGCGACGCGCGACCGTTCTACTGCGAACCGCGTCCGTTCGCCACCGCTACCTTGCGCTCATCGCCCGATCTTGGCGAGTTCGTCGACCAGCTCGGGCAGCGACTGGTGCAGATCGGCCACCAGCCCGTAGTCGGCGACCTGGAAAATCGGCGCCTCCTCGTCCTTGTTGATGGCGACGATCACCTTTGAGTCCTTCATCCCCGCGAGGTGCTGGATCGCTCCCGAGATCCCCACCGCGATGTAGAGATCGGGCGCCACCACCTTGCCGGTCTGCCCCACCTGCCAGTCGTTCGGCGCATAGCCGGCGTCCACCGCCGCCCGCGACGCCCCGATCGCCGCCCCCAGCCGATCCGCCAGCGGCTCGATGTACTTGACGAAGTTCTCGCGCGACTGCAACGCCCGCCCGCCCGAGATCACCACCTTGGCCGAGGTCAGTTCGGGACGGTCGCTCTTGGCGAC
>JAVBUK010000359.1:0-7059 GCA_031555345.1 Xanthobacteraceae bacterium
GTATTTGAATTTATTGAGCTTGAAGGGTCCCCAATTGCGCAACCTCGAATGTGGCGAAAAAGTGTCCGACAGGTAATGCCAGCAGGCAAAAAACGTCCAATATATCAGCCGCTTGCTTCGCCGGACTGCGCAACCCCCAGGAAGAACATCGGGGAGGTGAGCAACTGGGTGCGCAACCGTTCAGAACATGGGGGTTGGCAAGGTTTCAATCCAACCAGCAAGATCCCCCTCAATTATCCGCCGGCGAACTCGTTCGTAGCTCTCACGAAGCTCATCTTTGTCTTGGCGCCCCTTGGTGGCTATAGCAAGTTGCACCGTTAGCCACGAATGAAGCTTGTAAAGCCGATAGCCATACCAGACATCATTGTCAGCATCAGACGCCTGAATTAAAGTATCAGCACGTAAACGCATAGCCGCGATTCCAAGTAACGCAAATACATATCCTTGTCTTATATTGTAATAACTAGGCGACAATGGTTGATCTTCCAGCTGCTTACGAGCAGCTAGCTCTGCCTTATCTTTATACTTGGGCGGAACATAGCCCCTCTTGCGCCAACGGGTGATGGTGCTGGGGTCTAGATCAAATGCCTCTGCCAGCTCGCGATCCAGCGAGACCCGGACAGCTTCTTTCATCCGAGCAATGACCCGGTCCACATCTTCTTCGGGCATCACAGCACCGTTATGTTGACGTCAATTGACATTTGACATAATGTCCTTTTGCGCACGGCGACACGGAGAACGACCACATGTTGCCCGTCTTACACGAAAAGCCCGAGGACTATGAAGCAGAATACCGGCGCGTCAGGGCAGCGCTGATCTCGCGAGGAACAACCCTGAATCAATGGCTCACGAAGAACGGGGTTAGCCGCCAGTCCGCCTACTTGGCCCTGAGGGGGAAGACCTTCGGACCGAAGTCGATAGCTTTACGGGTACGCATTCTCCGAGACGTCTTCGGAGAAGAGGCGCGCTGAACGATGAGCGACTGGGCTGACCTCACCGATGTTGCCCGACATGCTCATGTCACCCCTCAACGTCTTCGTTTCATAGCAACACACCCACGCACTTCGGTTTCCGCAAAGTGGCACGGTGTTATCGTACGCCACGTGCCCGGCCCGCAGGGCGGCGGCAAAGCGGGCATTCATCTACAGTTCTACATTCCATCGCTGCCGACCGACGTTTATGCCTCCTTAAAGACCTCTCAACAGGCATTACGCCCCCTTTCCAAGCTGCGCGACGACACGGCCGCCGAGCGGGACTGGTGGTCGCTGATCCTGTCGCCGGCGGCGATGCACCCTAAAAAATCGCGCGAGCGCTCCGCGGCGATCAAAGACATCCTGACACGGCCGTTGACCGACTGGAACGGGCGGCAGATCACCCTGACGGAACGCACGCTCCAGCGCAAACTCAACCTCTATGAGCAGGGCGGCGTCGGCGCCCTCGCCGGCCGGGTGCGGCGCGACAAGGGCGAGCGGCGTGTCGAGATCTCGGAACGCTGGGACCGCGCCGTACCGTTCAACCGCGACAGGCGCAGGGCAATCGCCTCCGAGCTGCGCACCCACGTCCGCGGCCTGTTCAAACAGACGGAACAGGCGACGAAACTGCTTCATATGCTCGCGGGCGACAAATTACGCGAGTTGACGGCGGAGCATTGCGACTACGCGTCAGCCATGCCGGCCCGGACGTTCGAAGTACCGCGCGCCTTCATCGAAGCCGAACGCAAGTACGGCGAGGTCGCCAAATTCAAGAAGGATCGCAAAGCCTACGAAGACACCAAGCCGCGCATCCATCGCACCCGCGAAGGGCTTGTGCCGATGGAAATCGTGGTCGGCGACGTACACCACCTCGACATCGTGATCCGACGGCCGGACGGCACCGAGGCGTGGCCGAAGGCCATCGCCTGGCTCGACCTCGCCACAAATCGCATCTGGCTGGATGTCGTCCTGCTCGGCAAGGGCGAAGGCGTCCGCAACGCCGACGTGATCGCCAGCTTCGTCCGCATGGTCACGGCCTGGGGGATGCCGAGCACGCTCTACCTCGACAACGGTCCGGAATATCATTGGGCCGACTTCGTCGACGACGCCCTAAAACTTGTCTCTGGCATCTATTTCATCGAATACGACAGGAAGTCGCGGGTCGTCAGAGCCAAGCCGTACAACGCGCCAGCCAAGGCGATCGAGGGCATCTTCCGGGTTCTGGAATACATCTATTTCCGCATAATCCAGGGCTGGACTGGCGGCGACCGCACCAACAAAAAGACCGCCAACGTCGGACGGTCCCCCGAGCCGTTCGCTGAGGCTGTCGACAAGCTGCGGGTGTTAATCGGCCACTGCCTCGCCCTGTACGAGGTGAGCCGCCAGCGCGGCTCGCTCAACAACCGGTCACCACGCGAGGTGTACGAGGCCGCGATAGTCGCCGGCTGGCAGAAGGTGGCGATCGACCCGCGCGAGCTGCGCACCGTGTTCGCCACCTCCAAGGAATGCATCGTGAGGCAGGGTGCGATCAAATACGGCGGCCAGTCTTGGACCTGCGACAAGATATGCAAGGAGCCTATCGATCGGGTCTTCGCCCGGATACCGAAGTTCGAACAGCCGGCCATGCTGCCGCTGCTGGACGAAGCCGGCAAGGTGCTCGGATTTGCGGTTCCGGTGACACAGTACCCCATCCTCGACCCGGCCGGTGCGCGCGAGGCCGCGCGCATCTCCGGGTTACGTCGGCAGGGCATCAAGGAACTCGACGCCTCCGCACCCGATATCGACGTGCCGGCCGAAATCGCCCGCATGGCTGCGGCGCTGCCCGCTCCCCTCGACGCGACGGTGTGCGGCACGGTCAGCATCTCCGACCAGGCGCGCGAGATGGCTGCCGGCCTCGCCGAAACGCCCGAAAGCCGCGACGACCGCCGTCGCGCCCGGCTCGAAGACGAGCAGCGCAAGTTGGTCGAATCCACCCTGTCATTCACTGACCAACTCCTCCACAGGAAGAGGACAGTACCATGACGACATTCTGCGAAACCAGCGTCGCTGCGCTGACAATCAATACGCTGGAAGCGATCCGCACGACGCGATCCAACGGCACCTTCATCGGCCCGGCCGGCGTCGGCAAGACCTACGCCGCCTCTCACTATGTCGCCCTCAATCCAGACAGCGCATGGATGCTTACCGCCAGCGCCGCAAGCGGAAACGCCGCGCGGCACCTGTTTCAGCGCTTCTGTAAACTCTGCAAGCTCAGCACCAGCGGCAGCATCG
The DNA here is from genome assembly GCA_031555345.1 of Xanthobacteraceae bacterium. GTDB lineage: Bacteria > Pseudomonadota > Alphaproteobacteria > Rhizobiales > Xanthobacteraceae > Astrobacterium. The sequence goes on from JAVBUK010000359.1 coordinate 3,243, forward strand.
CGGACATGCAAGATCGCCTGTTTGCGTACGATTTTAGCGGGCAGGTGTTGATCATCGACGAGGCTCAGAACCTGAACCAGCAGGGCATCCGCGAGCTTCTGTACCTCAACGATCACGCATATTTGTCGATCGTTTTCTGTGGCAACGAGGAAGTGATCAAACGTACGCATGTGGACAAGGGGCCACTGGCGACCATCGGCAGCCGAATTCAGTATCGCACGATGCTCTCGTTGATCACCCCGGAGGATTGCGACGCCATTGCGATGGCGTTCGATGTCTCCGACCCGGCCGCATTGACGCTTCTCCGCGGCATCGGAGCCCAGTCCCAAGCGCGCGGCCTGACCTTTGTGCTGGAGGCGGCGCGTCTGCTGGCCGGACCTGGCAAGCAGATCGAGCGGCCTCATCTCCGCACAATCATTGACCAGTTTCCGCAGTACCGGCCGGCTCTCACCAAGCGTTGAGCCGGCCACACATTGGGGAGACCTTCCATGCTCGATCAGACCAACACTATCGATTCGGCGGCGCCGCGTCGCCGACCCACCGCCGACGAGGCGGTCGGCATGGCGTGGTGGAACCGGCTGAGCAGCCGGCAGCGGGCCGATTGGCTGCAGCGGGCGCGGTCGGCACGGCCCGCCGACGCGTGGGCCGTCTACAAGCGCTCCGCCTGCGAGGCGCCGCCCCCGTTTCAGCCGGCGATCGGTCGTCACGACGATCGCCTTGTCGTGCGTTGAGTACGCCACCGCGTTCCCGTCACACCATGGAAGGAGACCTTCCATGCCTGATCAGAACGACATTCTCGTCGACTTCCGGATCATTCCGCCGGACCGGCTCGAGTTGGTCGCGACCAGATCCATGCGTTACGCCATGTGGATTTCGGCACAGACCAGAGGGTTCATCGATCGCGGCCAACCTGCCGCCCAAGAAATCGCCCGCCATATCGCCGTCGCGACGCCGGAACTGGCCGCCGCGCTGGCCGACCTGCTGGAGCACCTGCGGCAATTTCACGACCAGTTGGCATACGGCGAAGCGGCGTTCGCCGCGGCCCTTCAGGAAGCAATCGCGACCGGGGAGACGGCACAATGAGCGGCAACGAAACGCTGACCAACCTCGCGAAGGCCCTCAGGGAACGCCACGGCGTCGCCCACCCGAGCGAGACCTTCTCCAGACTGCAGGACGAGATCATCGCCCTGTCGGTGTTCGCCAGCGCCGCCTACCGGGCGGACTGGGCCGAGCGGCTCGGCGTCGAGCTCGATCGCTCCGGAGAGCGCGCGCTGATGGGCCACGAGTGGGAGCCGCTGGCCGCCGCGATCATGCCGCGGATCGCCAGGCTGGCGGATGATCTGACGTTCGTGCTGATCGCCTTGCAGGAAGGCGACGCCGACGACGCGGACGAAGCCGAGATCCAACCCCTGAGGCAGCGGGCCTGACCATGACGCGGGCGCAGCTTGCGGTCGTTCATCTCGCCAAGAAGTACATGGCGACGGCGGTGCCGGGTTTCGACGACGACATGTACCGCGCCACCCTGTACAAGTTCGGCGGCGTCGTCAGCGCCAGGGACCTCGACGCCGCCGGCTTCGAAGCCGTGATGGAGTATTTTGTGGCCTGGGGGTTCCGGTCGGACTGGACCAGGCGCACCTTCGGCCAGCGGCCGGGGATGGCGACGCCGCGCCAGGTCGACTTCATCCGCAGCCTGTGGCGGAACTACACCGGGGCCGACGACGACGCCGGCCTCGACAAATGGCTGGAGCGCAGCTTTGGCGTCACGGCGCTGCGCTTCGCCTCCCGGGACGTCGCCGGCAAGGCGATCACCGGCCTCAAGGCCATGATCCGGCGCAAGCGATCGGGAAACACGGTGGCCGGGGGGTCGTGACATCCCCGCGCCCTCTTGTGACGGCACACGTATGCTCGGCCACCGTCGACACTATACTCCCCCGAACCCGAACCCCCAATCCCGAATCAGCACCTTTGTTGCGGCCGTCGGCCGGCGCGGCTATATTCGGCGGGCGGGGAAATTGGCGTCTGGCACGCCGCCGTACCGGCCCGGATGCGTCTCGGCCAGGAGGGGTTACGGCCTCCCCCCGCGCTTTTTCCCGCCCCGCGCCGAAAGCCCCAGAGAAGGCCGTACAGCGCCGCGACCCGACGGGAGTCCCCTCCCCGCCCTCCGCCCACGAAAACGCATCCACACGTTCAAAAAGTGCTTCAACGCCGATTTTATCCGGCCACCCCCGCCCGGGCCGGCCAGAACGCCACGGCGCCGGGCTGATCGACCGCCGCGAATGCCGCTGACACCTGTCAGCGTCCCATGAAATGTCACCCTGTCATAACCTTCGGGCCGCAGAGCGCCGTCGAGCGCCGGCAGCAGGCGTGAAGGCGGGCGACGGGCCGGCCGCCTGCCTTCACCCGCCACCAAGCGAGACCCCGATGGCCCCCAATCGTCCGTTCGAAGTCAACCCGATCCTCACCGCCGTTGCGGTCGGTTACCGCAATCCCGATTACACCCTGATCGCCTCCCAGGTGCTGCCCTATACGGCGGTGCCGGAAGAGCACTTCAAGTACGTCGTGTTTCCGCTGAGCGAGAGCTTCAACGTCCCCGACGATCTTCAGGTCGGCCGGATGGCGCAACCCACCCGGGTCGAATTTTCCGCCAAGCAGAAAACCGCGGAGGTCGACGACTGGGGCGTCGACACCGTGATCCCGCGATCCGATATCGAGGCCGCGGAGCGACAGCGCGGCGCCATCGGCGGCAACTACGATCCCCGCGCCCGGGCCGTCGAAGGCCTGACCGACATCGTCGACCTCGGCCACGAGGTGCGCACCGCCCGCATGGTGTTCGACCCCGAGAGCTATGCGCCCACCCGCCGGATCACCCTCACCGGCACCTCGCAACTCTCCGACTACGAAAACTCCGACCCGCTGGCCGTGTTCGACGCCGCGATGGAAGGCACACTGGTGTTCAAGCCGAACACGGCGGTGTTCGGCGACGAAGCCTGGCGCCGCGTGCGGGCGCATCCTCACCTGGTCAACGCGGTGCGCGGCAACCTGACCAACAAGGGCCGCATCACCCCGGCGGAATTCGCCGCCCTGTTCGGCCTGCGCAGCGTGCTGGTCGGCGAAGGCTGGCTCAACACCGCCAGGAAGGGCCAGGAACCCCGGCTCGAACGGGTGTGGGGCCGGCATTGCGCCTTCCTGCACCTCGCCACCACGCCGACCATCGCGAAGACGGTCACGTTCGGCTACACCGCACGTCTCGGCACCCGGATGGCGGGCACCTACGAGGACGCCAGCATCGGCCTGCAGGGCGCCACCATCGTCCGCGTCGGCGAGCGCGCCAAGGAACTGATCATCGCGCCGGACGTCGGGTATTTCATCCAGAACATCGTCGCCGACGGCGCGGCGCCCGATGGCGACTGACGATGGATGACCTGCCGGGCATCCTCGCCGACATCGCCGACGTGGCCGGCATCGACGCGGCACTGAAGCTCGCCGCGGCCTGTGGCGGCACCCGCAAGCACATCCCGGCGCGGGTGAAGACCGACGCCCATTGGCTGGTCCAATGCGTCGGCCGGCCGGCCGCGGAGCGGATTTGCACGCTGTTCCGCATGGGTTCGGCGAGAGACCGGGAAATCGGCGTCTACCTGCTGATTCCGCGCGGCGCCACCATTCTGCTGCATCGAAAAATCGTCGCGCTGTCGCGAGACGGCCTGTCGGCCCGGCGGATCGCCGGATTGTTGGGCATCACCGAGCGGACGGTCTATCGCCATCGCCAGAAGGCCCGCCGGCTCGGCACCTGCGGAACTTTCCCGTTCGAGGAGGAACC
>JAVBUK010000295.1:0-4687 GCA_031555345.1 Xanthobacteraceae bacterium
GGATCAGGACGTCGCGCATCGCACCGACGTTGCGGGGAGACCGATCTGGGGCGGTCCGGCCGGCGAGCGCCTGAAACCCTGGTCGGTGCATTGGAGTTGGGAGGCCTGATGCCTCCGATCGTCCCGACCGCGACCTATCGCATCCAGCTCTCCGCCGATTTCGGCTTTGTCCAGGCCGCCGCGATCGTGCCCTATCTGTCGCGTCTGGGCATCAGTCATTTCTATGCTTCGCCGTTCCTCACCGCCCGCGCCGGCAGCACCCACGGCTACGACATCGTCGACCACAGCCGCCTCAACCCCGAGTTCGGCGGTGACGCGGGCTTTGCCGTGCTGTCGGACGCGCTCGTCGCCGCCGACATGGGGCTGATCCTCGACTTCGTGCCCAACCACATGGGGGTCGGCCATGCCGACAATGGGTGGTGGCTCGACGTGCTGGAATGGGGACCGCGCTCGCCCTGCGCGGCCTCGTTCGACATCGACTGGACGACGCTGCCCTATCGCCGCGAGGGCGGCGTGCTGCTGCCGATTCTCGGCCGATCCTATGGCGAGTCGCTGGAGGACGGCGAGATCGAGCTCAAATACGACCCGGCGGCAGGCAGCTTCGCGGCTTGGTACTACGACCATCGCCTGCCGATCCGGGTGAGTCGCTACGGCGAGATCATCAAGACCATCGTGGCCGCCGCCGGCGCGGCGGACACGCCGGCCGGCCGCGCGCTGCTGGAGATCGCCGACCGCCACCGCGCCCCCGACGCTCCCGCGCGCCAGGAGGCGCGTGCGTTCAAGGCGGCGATCGCCGCGGTGACCGGCAGCGCCGAGGTCATCGGGCGCGGCATTCTCGCCTATCGGGCCGACGCCGGGGATCGCTCGCGCGTCATCCTGCTGCACCGCCTGCTGGAGCGCCAGCACTACCGCCTTGCCCATTGGCGCGTCGCCGTCAGCGAGATCAACTACCGGCGCTTTTTCGACATCAACAATCTCGCCGGCATCCGGGTAGAAGACCCGCGCACCTTCCACGACGCCCATGAACGGGTGGCAGCGCTCATCCGCGACGGCCGTCTCCACGGCCTGCGGCTCGACCATATCGACGGGCTGCACGATCCGGTGCAGTACGCGCGCCGGCTGCAGCGGCTGATCCGCCGGGGCCGCGAGCAGGACCCCCGCCTCCGTCGGTTCTACGTCGTGGCGGAAAAGATCCTGGCCGAAGGCGAGCCGCTGCCGCGCCTGCCCGGGGTGGCCGGGACGACCGGCTACGACGTCCTCAATCTCGTCACCCGGGTGCTGGTCGATGACTCGGGGTGGCCGACGCTCTCGCGCGTATGGGCCGCGACCAGCCCGCGCGCGACCGACTTCGCCGAGATCGTGCGCGACGCCAAGGCGCGGGTGCTCGACACCCTGCTGTCGAGCGAGTTCACCGTGCTCACCCGTCTGCTCGGCCGGATCGCGGCCGGGCATTGGCCGACGCGGGACTTCACCCTCGACCGGCTGCGCGCGGCGCTCGAGCTCTACATCATGCACTTTCCGGTCTACCGCACCTATTTCGGCGGCACGATCGTGTCGGCGACGGACCGCAGGTTGATCGAAAGCACGATCGCTGCGGCGCGGGCCGACTGGTTCGGCGCCGATACCGCGGTCCTCGACTTTCTCCAGGACGTGCTGACGCTCGACATCCTGCACCGGGCGAGCGGCTATTCCAGCGCGCGGGTGCGCCGGTTCGCCGGCAAGGTGCAGCAGCTGACCGGTCCGGTCGCCGCCAAGGCGGTCGAGGACACCGCCTTCTATCGTTTCCACCGCCTGCTGGCGCTGAACGAGGTCGGGGGCGATCCGGCGCTCGGCGCGCTTTCGGTCGCCGCGTTCCACGAGCGGATGGTTGCCCGCGCCGCCGGGACGCCGGCTGCGATGACCGCCACCGCGACCCACGACACCAAGCGCGGCGAGGACGCGCGCACCCGTATCCTGGCGCTGGCCGAACTGGCCGACGCATGGGCGGAGGCCGTCGAGCGCTGGCGCGAGGTCAATCGCGGTCACATCCAGCACGGGCGTCGGCGCGTGCCCTCGGCGGCGCACGAATACATGCTCTATCAGGCCCTGGTCGGCGCCTGGCCGCTGGCCGGCCCGGACAAGTCCTTTGTCGAGCGCATGTGCGGCTACGCGCTCAAGGCGGCGCGCGAGGGCAAGCAGGAGACGAGCTGGCTCAATCCGGACCCGGACTACGAGAGTGCGCTGACCGGCTTCGTGGCGGCGATCCTCGATCCGGCGCGGGCTGGTGCCTTCGTCGCCGACATGGCGTCGTTCGCGCGCCGGTGCGCCCTGGTCGGGGCGTTCACCAGCCTGTCCCAACTCGTCCTCAAGGCGACCGTCCCGGGTGTCCCGGACTTCTATCAGGGCACCGAGCTGTGGGATCTGTCGCTGGTCGATCCCGACAACCGCCGTCCGGTCGACTTCGCGGCGCGGGCGCGGATGGGTGAGGCGCGGCCCGACACCGAGAACTGGGCGGATCTCGCGGCGCGCTGGCCGGACGGCGAGATCAAGTTCGCGCTCACCGCGCGTCTGCTGGCGCTGCGGCGGCGCTTCGCGACGCTGTTCACCGAAGGCGCCTACCGGCCGTTGGCGGTCGCCGGGCCGGGCGCGGACCACCTGCTGGCCTTCGCCCGCATCCACCGGCGCGACGCCATCGTGGTGGTGGTCGGGCGGCATTTCGGCACGCTCACCGACGGCGGCAGCCGCCGGCCCGAGGCCGGCGACTGGCACGCCAGCGTGGATCTCGACGATTTCGCGGTGGCCGAGGATCTGCTGGTGGAACGCAGCCTGCCCGACGGAGGTTTTGACGCCGCCCGGCTGGCGCCGCTGCCGGTCGCGCTGCTGCGCGCCCGCCGTGCGCGATAGCTCTCCTGGTCAGGCCATCGCCGCCGGCGCGCCGGTCGGCCAGACGCAGGTGGCGACCGCGCCCGCCGTCAACGCAACGGTCGCCGAACGGGCGTTGCAGCGGATATCGAACGATCGGTCGCGGCCCGAGTCGTTGAGGACCACCAGCACGGCGTGGCCGCGCGGGGTTTCGAACGCGACGTTCGGCAGTCCGTCGAGGTCGGTCGACCGGACCCGGACCGAGCCCGGCGGCACGAACCGCGCCAGGTGGGCGATGACGTAGTACGACACATTGCGCACGATCGACTCGCCGTCGACGGTCAGGGCGCCGACGCAGCTGTCGGCGCCGCCCGGCGTATGCGGTCCGTGCGCCGGATCGCCGGCCAGGTTCCATTCGATCACCGCATGGCCACCGTTGCGAAGGGTGCCGACCACGACGTTCTTCATGTGCCAGACCAGATCGTCGGCGAATCGGCCGTCGGCCCCGACCCATTGCTCGGTCAGGTACATTTTCAGGTCGGGATGGCGCCTGCCGACTTCCGACAGGGCGTCCGCGGTGCCGGCATAGAGATGCCAGGCGACCCCCGAGACGAACGGTCGCGCATCGCGGTCCGCCAGGACCGCCAGTGGAAAATCGGGCCGGTCGCAATTGTGGTCGTGGCAGAACAGCGCGACGTCGAGGTTCGCGGCCCGCAACGCCGGTCCGAGATGGCGGCCGATGAATTCGGCCTGCTCGGCCGCGGTCATTTCCATGCTCGGCTCGTTCTTGCCGTTCAGGGGTTCGTTCTGCGGCGTGATGGCGTGGATCTCGATCCCGTGGTCCCGCATGGCGCGGATGTAGGCGACGATGTAGTCGGCATAGGCTTGGTAGTGCGTGTGGCGCAGCGACCCGCCGACAAAGCTCGCGTTGGTCTTCATCCACGGCGGTGCCGACCACGGCGTCGCCACCAGGGTCAGGCGGGGGTTGACGGCCAGGATCTGTTTGAGCACCGGGACGACCTCGACATCGCCCGCGGCGAGATCGAATCCGGAAAGGCCGGGGTTTTTTCCCGGCGGGCGATCGGCGTAGCTGAAGCTTCGACGCGAGAGGTCCGACGCCCCGATGCTGACGCGCAGGACGCTGACGCCGATTCCCGCGTCCGAGAACAGCTCCTGCAGCAGCGCTCGACGCCGGTCGGAAGCGAGGCGGTGGATCAGCTCGGCGCTGCCGCCGGTCAGCGCGAACCCGAATCCGTCGATCGCCTGCAGCCGCTCCGACGTTCGGACCTCGATGGCGGACGCCGCCGGACCGGGCGGCGGATCATCGCGCCGCCGTTCGCACAGGCGGGTCTGATCCCCGTGGGTGATCCATGATTCGACCGCCAGGCGCGGGAGGTTCATCGACTCACCAGTGCGGTGGATTTGATGTTCCGATCCCTGTTGCGGCGAGCTTCCCATCGGCATGTCAAATCCAAAACCACACCAGCATCATGGCGTTGCCAGTGGCCTTTGCGGTTCCGGCGGTGGTCCGGAGCGGGCTGCAACGGAACCGAACGTCGGAACCGGGACACTGGCCGGCGGCGGCGCGATCCGAGGCCGCGGGTTGCCGCGCGCAGGCGCGACAGGGCGAATCGGAACCGGGTCGGCCATGACCGCACCGTTAGCCGCGGGTCGGGGATGCGTCAACGCGATGCGAATCGATGGTATCGGCGCCTGACCGGATGGTGCCGGGCGCTGGCCGCAAGCTGCCGGCGCAGGGCGGACAACAGACGCGCTGCGCAGCGGAACCGACGGCGGGGCCGGGCGTTCTTCCATGCCGTTTTCGGATCCCGGCATCGGCAGGGGA
>JAVBUK010000407.1:0-3809 GCA_031555345.1 Xanthobacteraceae bacterium
GCTGCTGCGCGACTCGCTCACCATCGTCTTCTCGGGTTCCTTAATCCCCTTTGCGGTCATGCCCTGGGGCATCGGCGACATCCTGCGCAGCACCGGCCGCACCTGGGTTGCCAAGATCGGTGACCAGGAAATCTCCGTCGAGGAGTTCCGTCAGCAGTTCAACGATCGAACCCAGCAACTGAGCCGCCAGATCGGTCGCCCGGTAACAGCCGAGCAGGCCCGCGCGATCGGTTTGGACAGCCAGCTTCTTGGGCAGATGCTGACCGAGATGGCGTTGGATCATCGCACGGCGCAGATGCGACTGGTCATGTCCGACGCCGAGGTGGCCCGCCGGATCACCGAGGATCCTGCATTCCAGGGCCTGTCGGGCAAGTTCGACCGCAACCGATTCGAACAGTTGATCCGCCAGGCCGGCTACACAGAGGCGCGTTTCATCGCCGAGCAGCGCCGGGTGCTGGTGCGCCGCCAGCTCGTCAGCGCGGTCATCGGCGACATCCAGGCACCCAAGGTCTCGATCGAATCGTTGCACCGGTTCCAGAGCGAACAGCGCGCCGTCGAATATGTCGCGCTCGATCCGGCTCAGGCAGGAGCCGTCCCGTCGCCGACGCCCGAGCAGCTGTCGCAGTACTTCGACGAACACAAGCTGCTGTTTCGCGCGCCGGAATACCGCAAACTGGTCTTGCTGTTGCTGACGCCCGAAGAGCTGGCCGGTACGATCGACGTCAGCGAGGACGTCCTCAAACAATCCTACGAAGCGCACAAGGCGCGCTACTCGAAGCCGGAAAAACGTCAGATCGAGCAGATCTCCTTCCAAACCCCCGAGGACGCCGCCAAGGCCGCCGCGCAGCTGACGGGCGGGACATCGTTCGAGGACGTCGCCAAGGAGCGTGGGCTGTCGCCGAAAGATCTCGAACTCGGCCTGATGCAGAAATCGGATCTGGTCGATCCGGCGGTTGCCGACGCCGCCTTTTCGCTCAAGGCCGGCGCAACCAGCCCGCCGATCAAAGGCCGGTTCGCCACCGTGATCCTTCGCGTCACCAAGATCGAGCCGGGCGAGACCAAGAGCTTTGCCGAGGTCAAAGACCAGGTGCGCAACGATCTGACCCTCGATCGCGCCAAGGAGGAAATGTCCAAACTGCGGGACAAGATCGAGGATGAACTGGCCTCCGGCCTGCGGGTGGAGGAAGTCGCCGGCAAACTCGGCCTCAAGGCGCGGGTCATCGACGCGATCGATCGCTCCGGCCGCGGCCCCGATGGCAAGCCGGTTGCCGGCCTGCCGCAGGGGACGGATATCATCGGTCCCGCATTCACCTCTGCGGTGGGGGTGGAGAACGACGTGCTGCAGCTGCGCGGCGGCGGCTATCTGTGGTTCGATGTCGTGGCCGTCACGCCGGCGCGCGAACAGACCCTCGACGAGGTCAAGGACCGCGTCGAAGTCCGCTGGCGCGACGCCCAGATTGTCTCCCGCCTCACCGCCAAGACGACGGCGATCCTCGACAAGATCAAGGGCGGCGCCTCGCTGGCCGACGTCGCCGCAGCCGAGCGCCTGACGGTGAAGCGGGCGAGCGGTCTCAAGCGGCGTGGCGAGGTCGACGGACTGCCGTCCCGCGCCATCGCGGACGTGTTCCGCACCCCCAAAGGCGAGACCGCCGCGACCGAGGGCAAGGAGCCGACCGAGCGCATCGTCTTCCGCGTGACCGACATCACCGTGCCACCGTTCGACCCGGGATCGCCGGAGGCCAAACAGATCGACGAGACGGTCCGCGGTGCGTTCGGCGACGGCATTCTCGGCGAGTACGTGACCCGACTGCAGGCCGATCTCGGGGTCTCACTCAACCAGAGGGGATTGAACCAGGCCACCGGGACGTCCCAGGTCGACAACTGACGACGGCGAACATGCAGATCGAGCCGCCGGCCGACGCCTTCGCGCAGATCTACGATACCGGTGCGGCACAACTCGTGTGGACCACCCTGGTTGCCGATCTCGAAACGCCGGTATCGACGTTTCTCAAGGTCGCCGGCGTCGACCCGTTCGGGTTTCTGTTCGAATCGGTCGAAGGCGGCGCGATCCGGGGGCGCTATTCGATCATCGGCCTCGCGCCCGACATCGTGTGGCGCGTCGAAGGCGGCGAGGTCGAGATCAATCGCGCCGCGCAACGGCAGCCGGATGCCTTCGTGCCCTGCCCCGGGTCGCCGCTGGCGTCCCTGCGCAGCTTCATCGCAGAGAGCCGCATCGGCGTTCCGGACAGCCTGCCGCCGATGACCGCGGGCGTGTTCGGGTATCTGGGTTACGACATGGTGCGGCTGATGGAGGAGCTCGGCTCCCCCAACCCCGACCCGATCGGCATTCCCGATGCGATCCTGGTGCGGCCGACCGTCGTGATCGTGTTCGACGCCGTCAACGACGCCATCACCGTCGTCACGCCGGTGCGACCCGATCCCAAACTGTCCGCCCATGCCGCCCACGCCCGGGCGGTCGAGCGGCTGACCGCGGTGGTCGACAGTCTGGACCGGCCGCTCGACCAGGAGCAAGCGGCCCCTCCCCCGACCGGCCCGCTCGAGGCGGCCTGGACGTCGAACACCTCGCCGGCGGAATACCGGCAGATGGTGGAGGCCGCCAAGGACTACATTGCCGCTGGCGACATCTTCCAGGTCGTGCTGTCGCAGCGTTTCGAAGTGCCGTTCGCCCTGCCGCCATTCGCGCTCTACCGCGCGGTGCGGCGGGTCAATCCGGCGCCGTTTCTGTTCTTCCTCGACTACGGCGACTTCGCGGTGGTCGGGTCGAGCCCCGAGATCCTGGTGCGCACCCGCGCCGACACGGTGACGATCCGGCCGATCGCCGGGACGCGGCGGCGCGGCGCGACCCCCCACGAGGACAAGGCGCTGGAAGAGGAGTTGCTGGCCGACCCCAAGGAGCGCGCCGAGCACCTGATGCTGCTCGACCTCGGCCGCAACGATGTCGGCCGCGTGGCGACGATCGGCACCGTCAAGGTCACCGACCAGTTCTTCATCGAACGCTACAGCCAGGTCATGCACATCGTCTCCAACGTCGAGGGGACGCTCGATCCGCGGCGCGACGCACTCGATGCCCTGGTCGCCGGTTTTCCGGCCGGCACCGTGTCCGGAGCCCCCAAGGTGCGGGCGATGGAGATCATCGACGAACTCGAAGGCGAGAAACGCGGGCTCTATGCCGGCTGCGTCGGCTACTTTTCCGCGACCGGCGACATGGATTCCTGCATCGTGCTGCGCACCGCTCTGGTCAAGGACGGCCGCATGTACGTCCAGGCCGGCGCTGGAATCGTGGCGGATTCCGCCCCCGAAGCCGAGCACCAGGAGTGCATCAACAAGGCGAAGGCATTGTTCCGGGCCGCCGAGGAAGCGCGACGCTTCGCCAGCACCGGCAAGCGCGGGCAATAGCGACCGCCCCATAGTCGCGGAACGAAACGAAACGGGTTCGGCAGATCGACGGCACGCTCGGCAATGCCGCCAGCAGCGGCCTCGTCTGTGGGCACGCCGTTTTGCCGCGATGTCCGCCGGTTCCGGCAAGAATACGAAGGTCGCGAGTCGATCCCGGACATCCGGGCGGCGCGCCTTGACCGTTCCCGGACCCGCAGTCTAAGACCTTGCAGGAAAAAGCCGAACGGCCCCGATGATCGTCCTGATCGACAACTACGACAGCTTCACTTTCAACCTCGTCCACTATTTCGGCGGACTGGGGGCGGCGGTGGCCGTCCACCGCAACGACAAGATCAACACCGACGACGTGCTGGCCGCCACGCCCGACGCGAAAGAGTTGTCGCCACGTCCCC
>JAVBUK010000310.1:0-5436 GCA_031555345.1 Xanthobacteraceae bacterium
TTCGCGAAGTCGGGATTGCTGGCGCGGGGCGAGCCGATCGTGACACCTGCCGGAATGGCGCGGCTGCCGGCCAACCGGGGGATCGAGGCGTTGGCGTTCGTGCCCGCCGGACAGCCGCTCGGCGGCACCCTGATCGCGGTGTCCGAGGGCAGCCTCGACCGGGCGGGCGACATCAAGGCTTTCCTGATCGGCGGCCCGACGCCGGGCGAGTTCAGTGTGAGGCGGCGCGATGATTTCGATGTCAGCGACTGCGCCCTGCTGCCGTCGGGCGATCTGATGTTGCTGGAGCGCCGCTTTTCCTGGCTCAGCGGCTTGGCGGTCCGCCTGCGCCGGGTCGCCGCCAAAACGATCCGGCCGGGCGCGCGGGTCGACGGCGCGATCCTGATGACCGCCGACATGGGCTACAACATCGACAATATGGAAGGCCTCGGCATCCACCGTGATTCGGGCGGCCATGCCGTGCTCACGCTGGTGTCGGACGACAATTTCCTGATCCTGCAGCGCACCTTGCTGCTGCAGTTCAGGTTGATCGGCGAATAGAGGCATCCGGCCGATCCGAGCACCGGATCCGCCGGGTTCCGTATCGGAACGGCGCAGACATACGGTCGGACGAGGGCCGCAGAACGGGCTTCAGGCCGCGGTGGCGAGCTTCTTCTGCACCTGGCGCTTGAGCTCGAGGGCCCTCGGGGAAAGCTCCTCGCCCTTCGCCTTGATCAGGAAAGCGTCGAAGCCGCCGCGATGGTCGATCGTCTTGAGCGCGTTGGCGCAGATGCGCAGGCGCACCGTGCGGCCGAGCGCTTCGGAAATCAACGTGACATTCAAGAGATTGGGCAGGAAACGCCGCTTCGTCTTGATGTTCGAGTGGCTGACCTTGTGGCCGACCTGGGCCGATTTGCCGGTCAGTTCGCAACGCCGCGACATGGTAAAACCTCAGGCTTTCGTCCACGCGCCATCGTCGGCGTCGGACCTTCGGACAATATCCGGTTTGTCAGGACCGCGGACGTATAAAGACCGATGCCGGGGGCGTCAAGACGCGTCTGGCGGCGGCTGTTGGGTGCTGCCGGACGCAGCAAAGGTGTCGCTCGATACCTTCTGGCGCTCGACGGGTGAGAACCTCGGTTTTCCAGGGGTGCTGGCATCGTGGCACCGACGACCTGGTTGATCGCGGGTGCGGTGCCCGACCTTGCGCCGGCGGCCGGGCGATCACATAAAGACCCGTGGATGCTCGGGCTCGAAATCGGCCACAACAGCCGTTGGTTCGGGCGGATGCCGGAAAAAGGATTTCGTACGTGACCCGATGCATCCTGCTTCTGTCCGCAATGATCGCTTGCGCCATATCGGCCGCGACGGGCGGCGAAGCGCGTGCGCAGGGCAAACTCGATGCGCGCTATACGGCCACGCTCGCCGGTGTACCGATCGGAAAAGGGGCCTGGGTGATCGATGTCACCAACGATCAATATACCGCCGCGGCCAGCGGGATAACCACCGGCCTGCTGCGCATCTTCGCCAGCGGCCAGGGCACCGGTGCGGCGCGCGGGCAGGTCACCCACAGCGGCGACCTCGTTCCGTCGAGCTATTCGTCGAGCATCAGTGCCGACAAGAAGGCCGAAGAGCTGCGGATGGTGCTCAGCAAGGGGACCGTCAAGGAGTTTTCGGTCGATCCGCCGACGCCTCCGCATCCGGAGCGCATTCCCGTCACCGACGCCCATCGCAGGGGCGTCAGTGATCCGATGAGCGCCGCGATCGTGCGCATGCCTGGTCAAGGCGACCCTCTCACCTCCGATGTCTGCGCGCGGAGCTCGTCGGTGTTCGATGGTCGTATGCGGTACGATCTGGGCATGTCTTACAAGCGTTTCGAACCGGTCAAGGCTGAGCGTGGCTACGCGGGCCTGGCGGTGGTTTGTGCGGTCTACTTCACTCCCATCGCGGGCCACATCCCGGGGCGGTCGGCAATTAAATACCTGGTCGCTCAGAAAGACATGGAAATCTGGTTTGCGCCGCTGGCCGGGACCCGGATGGTGGTGCCGTTCCGGATCAGCATTCCAACACCACTCGGCCTGGGCGTGCTGCAAGCGACGCAATTCGTGTGGACGCCGCAATCCGCGCGCCCAACCCCGGCCAACGCCGGGGTCCATTAGGCGTCGTCGGGTAAACGTCGGCAAAGATCAAAGTCGAAAGGTATTTCGTTGCCCCCTTTATATGGTGCGGCCGCGCCAGTACATTCACCATATACCGTGGAGAACGAATCCCGACAGGCCGCGAGTCAGCGATTCGGCCGTGATTCGTTCCAGACTCGTTCCGTAGTTTAACGGAGGACGGCGATGCTGCGGATAGCGTCGCAATATGAGACAGAACGATCGAGCGCGGTGTAAAAGCCGAGCGTCAGATCTGCTCTCGGGTTCGCCCGCCCGCGGATTTTTCCGACCACGGGTTTTCCCGCACTTGGGTCTCTCCCGGTCTCCCGGCATACGGGCTCGTCGTCGGGGCAGATACGGGCGTATCGGTTCTCGGCCGACGAAATAAACGTTTGCGGATGCATCCGGGCGTGCTCCGTGCCGCGCATGTGCTAGTGTCCCGGTTCCGACGTTCGTATCCGTTTGCAGCCCGCTCCGTACGAATGTCGGAACCGCAAGGACACTAGCAACTCTATGATGCTAGTGTGGTTTTGGACTTGACGTTTCGATGAAGAGCTCGCCGCGAGAGAGGTCGGAACGTCAAATCCACCACACCAGTTTGATCGCCCCACTGTCCGGACAGCCGATGCCCATCTCGTTCTCAAGTCCTTCTTCCCGCGGAGCGGCCGCGCGCGGCTACGGCGTCACCGCCGTGCTCGGGCCGACCAACACCGGCAAGACCCATCTGGCGATCGAGCGCATGCTGGGATACTCGTCCGGCATGATCGGGCTGCCGCTGCGGCTGCTCGCCCGCGAGGTCTACAACAAGGTGGTGGATCGGGTCGGCGCCGAGCAGGTTGCGCTGATCACCGGCGAGGAAAAGATCAAACCGGCCAATCCGCGCTTCTGGGTGTCGACCGTGGAAGCGATGCCGCGCGATCTCGACGTTGCGTTCGTGGCGGTGGACGAGATCCAGCTCGGCGGTGACCTCGACCGCGGGCACGTCTTCACCGACCGCATGCTCAATTGCCGCGGTCGCGAAGAGACCCTGGTGCTGGGCGCCGCGACGGTGCGGCCGATGATCGACAAGCTTCTGCCGGGTGCCAACGTGGTGAGCCGACCACGGCTGTCCCAGCTCAGCTTCGCGGGCGAGAAGAAGATCACCCGCCAGCCCCGGCGCACCGCGATCGTGGCGTTCTCGGCCGAGGAGGTCTACGCCATCGCCGAACTGGTCCGCCGCCAGCGCGGCGGGGCCGCGGTGGTGCTGGGGGCGCTGTCGCCGCGCACGCGCAATGCCCAGGTCGCGCTCTATCAGTCCGGCGACGTCGATTACCTCGTCGCCACCGACGCGATCGGGATGGGGCTCAACCTGGACGTCGACCACGTCGCATTCGCGTCCGACCGCAAGTTCGACGGATATCAATTCCGGCGGCTGACGCCGGCCGAATTCGCCCAGGTCGCCGGCCGCGCCGGCCGCGCCTCGCGCGACGGCACCTTCGGCACGACCGGACGCTGTCCGCCGTTCGAGCCTGAACTGGTGCAGGCGCTGGAGAGCCACAGTTTCGAGCCTGTGAAGGTGCTGCAGTGGCGCAACAGCGATCTCGACTATACCTCGCTCGGCGCGCTGTCGGCCTCGCTGGCCGCCCTCCCGACGCTGCCGGGGCTCACCCGCGCCCCGCTGGCTGAAGACATCCTCGTGCTCGAGCATTGCTCGCGCGAAGACAGCGTGCGGAATCTCGCCACCACCCGCGCCGCGATCCAGCGTCTGTGGGACGTCTGCCAAGTCCCCGATTACCGCAAAATCTCTCCCGCCGCGCATGCCGAGCTGGTGGTGACCCTCTATGGTTTTCTGTTGCGAGAGGGTAGAATTCCAGACGATTGGTTTTCGCGACAAGTGGCGCTGGCGGATCGAAGCGATGGCGATATCGATACGCTGTCTCAGCGCATCGCGCATATTAGGACCTGGACATTTGCTGCAAACCGTCCGGATTGGCTGGCCGACCCCGAACATTGGCAGGGCGTCACCCGGTCGGTCGAGGACAAGCTGTCAGACGCATTGCACGAGCGGTTGGCCGAGCGTTTTGTCGATCGGCGGACCAGCGTGTTGATGCGGCGGTTGCGAGAGAACGCGATGCTGGACACCGAGATTACCAAGACCGGAGAAGTCGTCGTCGAAGGCCATACCATCGGTCGGCTCGATGGATTCCGCTTCGCGCCCGATGCCGCCGCCGCCGGCTCGGATGCCAAGGCGCTGTCGGCCGCGGCCCAGAAAGTGCTGGCCGGCGAGATCGAGAACCGTGGCTCGCGGCTCGCGCATGCGCCCGACGCACAGTTCGTGCTCGCCTCGGGCGGCACCATCCGGTGGATGGGCGAGGTCGTCGCCAGGATCACCGCGGGCGACAACATCCTGCGTCCGCGGGTGCGCATTCTGGCCGACGAGCAGCTGACCGGTGCCGCTCACGAAGCGGTGCAGACGCGACTCGACCTGTGGACGCGCTCGCACATCGAACATCTGCTCGGCCCGCTGTTCGTGCTCGGCGCCGCCGAGGACATCACCGGGTTGGCCCGCGGCATCGCCTACCAGATCGTCGAATCGCTCGGCGTCCTGGAGCGCTCGAAAGTCGCGGAGGACGTGAAGACACTCGATCAGCCGGCGCGCGCCAATCTGCGCAAGCACGGCGTGCGGTTCGGCGCCTTCCATATCTACGTGCCGGCGCTGCTCAAGCCGGCGCCGCGCTCGCTGGCCGCCGAACTGTGGGCGCTCAAGCACGGCGGCCCCGAGGTCAAGGGACTCGACGACCTGCAGCGGCTGGCGTCGAGCGGGCGTACCTCCTTTCCGGTGGACAAGGAGGTGCCGCGCGCACTCTATCGCACGATCGGATATCGGGTGTGCGGCGAGCGCGCGGTGCGGGTCGACATTCTGGAGCGGTTGGCCGATCTGATCCGGCCGGCGCTGTCGTGGCGCGAGGGAGCGCCGACCCCCAAGCCGGCCGGCGCTTTCGACGGCAAGAGTTTCACCGTGACGCAGGCGATGACGTCGTTGACCGGCTCGTCCGGCGAGGACTTCGCCTCGATCCTGCGCGCGCTGGGCTACCGGATGGAAAAGCGGCCGCGGCCGCCGGAGGCCGCCCCGGTCGCCTTGGCCGATGTCGCTTCGGTCGATGCCGCCTCGGCCGATGCCACCGTGGTCGACGCCACTCCCGCCGATGCCGGGTTGGCCGAGGTTTTGGTGGTCGGTGATGCCGTTGTTTCGGAGATCGCCGCATCGGCCGAAGAGGAGGCTGCGCCCCCCGAACCGGCGTTCGCGACCCACGACGGCCTG
>JAVBUK010000375.1:0-5715 GCA_031555345.1 Xanthobacteraceae bacterium
GAGGCCGTCACGTTCCCGGCGCGGCTTCGGAATGGGTGTTTGGCGAGACATACGCCCGGGCATCCCGGCAGGTTACACGGGACTGGCGGGCCCGGGCGGCCGCCCGACGCCGTTCCATGGTCCCGCAACCCGGCGATGCGGGTGTCGCCGCCGATCGGCGCCGGGCGTAGCCGGCCGCCACCCTCGGGGCCGCCGGGCGGTCACTTGCTCGCGATGCGGGGGGCGCGTAGCGCGTCGCCGGCGGTGGGCGGCAGCTTGCTGAGCTGCCAGACGCCGAACAGGCCGATCAGTCCGATCGTCCAGAACGCGACGTGGAAATCGGTCACGGTGATCGCGGCTTGATCGGGGTGGGTCAGCGACGACAGACGCAGCACGATCGCCGCCACCGCGATGCCGAGCGCGCTGCTCATCTGCGTCAGCATGCTGAACAACGTGTTGGCCCCGCCCACCCGCGCCTTGTCGAAATCGGCGAACGACAGCGTGTTCAACGTGGTGAACTGCATGGAGCGGGCCAGGCCGCTGACGAACAGCAGGATGACGACGACGACCATCGACGTCCGGGCGGTGAGGAATCCGCAGGCCGCGATGGTTCCCACCGCGATCAGGCCGTTCCAGACCAGCGTCCGGCGGAAGCCGAAATGCACCAGCACCGACGTCGTCGCCGGCTTCATGAAGATGTTGCCGGCGAACAGCGCGAGCACCAGCATTCCGGACGTGAACGGATCGAAACCGAAGGCGGTCTGGAACATCATCGGCAGCAGGAACGGGGTGGCCATGATCACCCCGCGGACCGGCAGGCCGCCGCTGCCGGCGCTGAGCGCGAACGTCGGAACCCGGAAGGCGGTGAGGTCGAGCAGCGGGTGCTTGGTGGTCCGCGCGTGCCGCCAGGCATACAGGCCGGCGCACCCCGCCAGCACCATCAACGGGCCGGTGACGAGCCATCGGACGCGATCGTGGCCGATCGACTCGAGACTGTACATCAGCGCGAAGCTCGCCGTGCCGGTGGAGACGAACCCGCGCCAGTCGAACGGCGCGAGGCTGTCGGCCCGCGTCGAGGGAACCAGGAACAGCGCCAGCACGAACCCGACGATGCCGATCGGGACGTTGATCAGGAAGATCCAGTGCCAGGAGCTGTAGGTGGTGATCAGTCCGCCGAGCGGTGGCCCGAGGACCGGAGCCACCAACGCCGGCCAGGTCAACAGCGCGATGGCCCGGATCAATTGTTTCTGCTCGGTCGTGCGCAGCACCACCAGCCGGCCGACCGGCACGGCCAACGCGCCGCCGATCCCCTGCAGCACGCGCGCGGCGGTGAAGGCCCACAGCGACGTGCTGACGGCGCACAGGATCGAGGCGAACGTGAACAATGCGATCGCCCACGCAAAGACCATCCGGCCGCCGAACCGATCCGTCATCCATCCGCTTGCCGGTATGAAGACCGCGACCGTCAGCAGGTAGGCGGACATGCCGACATTGAGGTCGACCGGCGCCACCCCGAAGGAGGCCGCCATGTCGGGCAACGCCGTCACGATCACGGTGCCGTCGAGCTGTTCCATGAACATGGCGCCGGCGACCAGCAGGGCGACGGCGGAGTTTTTTCGGACCAAGGTTGTCATGGATCTTTTTCGGCGAGATGTCGGACGAATGGCCATGCCGGGGGAGGCGCACGACCCCGAGACGTGTATCAGAATTTCAGCAGGCTCCGAAAGCCGTGCGCCGATGATGCCCGCCGGTTCGGATCCAACATGCGCCGCGCCGGGAACTTGCCGTTATTGGTATTTTGATCCCGGGACTGCGGCCTGGCGGCATCGCGTTGGCCAGACCGCGGCCCGAATGGTGGACGTTCGGCATGCTGTCGAATTTCGTCGAGCGGTGTCTTCCAGACGCCAAAAATCCGCCGCGGCAGAACTCACACCATTTCGCCGCGCATGCCGGCGGCGGCGTCGCGGATCGCCGCGATGTTGGCGGCGTAGCCTGCCGCGCCTTCGAATACCGCAGATCCGGCCACCAGCACGTTGGCGCCGGCGCGAACCACCTTGGGCGCGGTCTTGGCGGTGATGCCGCCGTCGACCTCGATGTCGATCGGTCGCGATCCGGCCAGCGCGCGCAACCGGGCGATCTTGTCGACCTGCGAGGCAATGAAGGCCTGGCCGCCGAAGCCGGGATTGACCGACATCACCAGGATGAGATCGACCAGATCGATCACGTGCTCGACCGAGCTTTCCGGCGTCCCGGGGTTCATGACCACGCCCGCCTTCTTGCCGAGGGCGCGGATCGCCTGCAGCGAACGATGGATGTGCGGGCCCGCTTCGACATGCACCGTGATGATGTCGGAGCCGGCCTTGGCAAACGCCTCGAGATACGGGTCGCAGGGCGCGATCATCAGATGAACGTCCAACGTCTTGCGGGTGTGCGGCCGCAGCGCTTTCACCACGTCCGGCCCGATCGAGATGTTGGGTACGAAATGCCCGTCCATGACGTCGACGTGGATCCAGTCGGCGCCGGCGGCATCGACCGCGCGGACTTCCTCGCCCAGGCGGGCGAAGTCCGCGGCCAGAATCGATGGTGCGATGATGACGGGGCGTGGCATGGGCTGCTCCGGGGTTGGCGGTCCTGGCCCTAACATGGGGGGCGCAGGCGGGCAAACGCGACTGCCGCAATTCCAGGGTGCCGACCGTCGGTCGGCGGACTTGGGTCCGGCAGGATCTGCCGATCGGCACCCCTGGGGGTGGGAATTTGCCGGCTGGACCCTCTGTGCGCGGAAGTAACCCGTTGTTTTTACAGCAGGACCAATCCGGCACACCGCTTGCACAGTGGTCGCGAGGCTAATGGTCAGTTGGAGTGACAGCCATGTATTTTCTTGCCGGCATGGCCAGCGCAACCGCGATGGATCTGATCTCGTCGTTGCGCCAGGGCCTGTTCCAGTCGACCGGCACCAAGTCGGCCCAGGGCAGCCAAGCCTCGCCGTTCAATGTCGCCAGCAACGCGACCAACGGCGCCAGCGGCCCGTCGAGCGGGGCGAGCAGCACCTCCTCGGTCTCCTCGCCATTATCTTCGGCGACGATGAACGCGTTGCTGGCGGCGCAAAGCGACCGGTCCGACGGCCGGTCGTCGCAACTGTTCTCGCTGTTGGACGCCGACCGCGACGGCAAGGTCAGCAAGGCCGAGGTCGAGAAGGTTTTGGCTGCCGGCGGCGAAGCCGGCAAGGCCGGCGCGGTGTTCGCCAAGCTGGATGCCGACCGCGACGGTTCGGTCAGCCAAAGCGAACTGAGCTCGGCCCTCGCGGGCGCTCGCCACCGTCATGGCGTGGGCGGTATGCCAGACTTGGGCAATGCGTCGTCCGGCGGCAGCAACACCGGCTCGACCACCAAGACCGTGACTCACCCCGATGGGTCGGTCACGACCAAGATCACCTATGCCGACGGTTCCTCGGTATCGATGACGCGCCCGGCGGCCAATGCGGCGGCGGCCGGCAATCCGCTCGAGCAATTGATCCAGCGGCAGGCGCAGTTGTTGTCCGCATCCACCGCGGGACAGTCGCTGGCCGTCAGCGCATAGCACGACTGCGAAAAGCATGCGCCCGCTGCGGCGTCGGGCTGCCGCCAGGGGCTGATTTTCGCGCGCCTCGCCCGTATATCGGAATCCTTGCGGCCGTCTGCCGGCGGCACCAGGGTTCGGGAACACGGAGGAGGTGACATGGCCCGTACCGATGCGATCGTGCTCGGCGCCGGAATCGTCGGAACGGCCGTCGCGCTGCACCTCGCCAAGCGCGGGCTGGCGGTCGCGCTGGTGGACCGCCGAGATCCGGGGCAGGAAACTTCGTTCGGCAACGCCGGCATCATCGAGGGCAGCACGATCTTTCCGCCGCTGTTTCCCTCCGGCCTTGGCGCGCTCGTGCGCATTGCGCTCGGCCGGGCGCCGGAAGCGAACTACCATGCGGCCGCGCTCCCGCGTGCGCTGCCGTGGCTGTTCGCCTATCGCGCATGGTCGAGGCCCGATCGACTGGCAACGACGGTGCGGTTGACACGCCCGCTGTATGCCGCCGCCATTGCGGAGCACGAACGGCTGATGGACGAGGCAAAAGCCTCCCACCTGTTGCGCAAGACCGGCTTTCTGTTGCTCTGCCGTGACGACCGCGGCCTTGCGGCGATCGAGGCCGAGTGCGAATTCGCGGCGCAGTTCCGCGTTCCCTGCCGGATCCTCGATGCCGACGGCATGTGTGCGCTCGAGCCGTCGCTCGCGCCGGTCGCGCGCCACGGCCTGCTGTGGGAGGAGGATGCCAGCGTCTCCGATCCGCTGGCGCTCACGCGCGCCTATGCGGCACGGTTCGCCGGCATCGGCGGCATCGTGCTGACAGGCGATGCGCGCTCGCTGCACCGGGTCGATCGCCGTTGGCGGGTCGAGACGGCGGAGGGGTTCGTCGATGCGGATCAGGTGGTGGTCGCGCTCGGGCCGTGGTCGCCGGACGTGCTCGAGCCGTTGGGCATCCGGCTGCCGATGGCGGTGAAGCGCGGCTATCATCGCCACTTCCGTCCGCGCGGAGAGGCCGGTTTGTCGCGTCCGATGGTCGACCTCGACCACGGCTATTGTTTGGCGGCGATGCCGGGCGGAATCCGTCTCACCACCGGAGTCGAGATCGCCGATCGCGACGCGGTGGCGACGCCGGTGCAGCTCGACCGCGTGCTGCCGGCGGCGCGCGCGCTGTTTCCGCTCGGCGAACCGGCCGACGCGCCGGTGTGGATGGGCAGTCGGCCGTGCTTTGCCGATTCCCGTCCGGTCGTCGGTCCCGCCCCGGGGCAGCCTGGTCTCTGGCTCGCGTTCGGCCACGCCCATTGGGGGCTGACCCTCGCCGCGGTCACCGGCCGGCTGTTGGCCGAAATGATCACCGGCGCCCAGCCGCTGGTCGATCCGACACCGTTCGGGGCGGAAAGGTTCGGTTGAGCGCGGCGGTCGGATCGGGAGCGGCCGGTCTCATGCGGGGAAGCGGAACGCGGCGGGCGTCATCCGGCTCCGTGGTTCACTCATTGACCGATGGTCTTGACCACGCTCGACATCGGCCGCCCGGCGGCCATGGTCGGAACCGACAGCGACGTGGCGATCATGTCGTCGTACTGCGCCAGCGACTGGACCGGCGCCTTGGCCTTGATCTGCACGATCTTGTAGCCGCCGGCCTTGAGCTGATCGAGCAGCGCCGGCAGGGCACGCGCCGTGTTGATGTGGAAATCGTGCATCAGCACAATGCCTTTGCCGTGCTTCTTCAGCTTGTCCATCACCGATTTCACCACCTGGTCCGGCTTGCGGAGCTTGAAGTCGAACGAGTCCAGATCGGTGGAGAACATCGCGATGTTGCGCTCGCCCAGGTAGGTGACCATTTCGGGCGGGGAGCGCAGGGTCGGGAACCGGAAGAACGGCGATTGCGTGCCGGAGCCGGCGAGCGCCCATTTGACCGCGCTGATGCCCTTTTCGATCTCCTCCTTGGCTTCGTCAGGGGTCTTCACCTTCTTCTTGTTGGCCAGATCCTGATGCGACCAGGTGTGGCTGCCGATCGTGTGGCCCGCCGCCGCGACCTGCCGGAGGATTTCCGGGTAGTAGGTGGCGTGCTTGCCGATCGCGAAAAACAGCGCCTTGGTGCAGTGGTCGGCCAGAGCCTCGAGAACGAGCGGCGTGCTGTGGAGCCAGGGGCCATCGTCGAAGGTGAGCACGACTTCGCCGGGGTTG
>JAVBUK010000107.1:0-10383 GCA_031555345.1 Xanthobacteraceae bacterium
CCATACCGGCTATGACAAGGAAAGCGGTGAAGCGATCTACGAGAAGGAGGAGCTTGAATTCGAGGAGCTTCCCTATGTCGTGGTGATCGTCGACGAAATGGCCGACCTGATGATGGTCGCCGGCACGGACATCGAAGGCGCGATCCAGCGTCTGGCACAGATGGCGCGCGCGGCTGGTATCCATGTCGTCCTGGCGACGCAGCGGCCGTCCGTCGACGTCATCACCGGCACCATCAAGGCAAATTTTCCCACCCGCATCTCGTTCCAGGTCACGTCGAAGATCGACAGCCGCACCATTCTGGGCGAGCAGGGGGCCGAACAGCTGCTCGGGCAGGGCGACATGCTCTACATGGCCGGCGGCGGCCGGATCAGCCGCGTGCATGGGCCGTTTGTTTCGGACGACGAGGTCGAGAAGGTCGTGCGGCACCTCAAGGCCCAGGGGACGCCACAATACCTCGAGGAGGTCACGGTCGAGGAGGAGGAAGAGGGCTCGGTGTTCGACCAGACCGGCATGGGCCAATCGGAGGGCAGCGATCTCTACCAGCAGGCCGTGCAGATCGTGGTGCGCGACCGCAAGGCCTCGACCAGCTACATTCAGCGGCGGTTGCAGATCGGCTATAACCGCGCAGCCTCGCTGATGGAGCGGATGGAAAACGAAGGCATCGTCGGCCAGCCCAACCATGCGGGCAAACGTGAAATCCTGATTGGCGAGGAAGCCGAAAAGCCGTTCTGACCAGCGCCGGCCCGGTCCCGGCCCGATCGACTTTTGTCGGCGCCGCTTTTTCGGTGCCGGGGCGCCGGCTTGCCGTATCATAGGGCCGGCGAATCAGGGGCCGCGAAATCGCCACATGGGGTCCATAGCAGTGGGCCCCATCCACACGTGGAACGGGCGGAGGGTATGATGCGAACTGCGGGTACGACCGCGCTTGTCGCGGCACTGGTGCTTTGCGTCGGCTTCGCGGCGTCGGCTCAAACCGTTCCGCAGTCGGCTTCGGCGCCGAAACGGACCCAGTCGTCGGGCGTTCGGGCCGCTCCGGCGACCCCGGCTCCGATGCCGGTGGCGGCGCGGCCGGGGGAGGCGACAGCCTTCGGGGCCAAGCAGCGGGCCCTGGCCGACAAGGTCAGCACCTACCTGTCGAGCGTGCAGACGCTGGTCGGCGATTTCGTGCAGGTGGGGCCGGATGGCCGGCGGACCGAAGGACAGTTCTACATCCAGAAACCCGGCAAGGTCCGGTTCGAATACAACCCGCCGAGCCCGATCGACGTCATTGCCGACGGCGACGCGGTCGTGGTGCGTGACCGCAATCTGGCGACCCAGGATCTCTATCCGCTGTCGCAGACGCCGCTGCGCTTCCTGCTGGCCGACCGCATCGACCTGCTCAGGGACACCAATGTGGTGTCGGTCTCGGCTGACGACATTTTCGTCACCGTGGTGATCGAGGAAAAGCAGGTTATCGTCGGCACCCACCGGCTGATGATGATGTTCGGTGCCAAGGATTTCCAGTTGCGGCAATGGACCGTGACCGATCCGCAGGGCTACGACACCACCGTGGCGGTCCACAATCTCGACCCGACCAAGAAACCCGACCCGAGCCTGTTCAAGATCAACTACGAACGCGAGCTCAAGTAAGGCTGCGGCCTTGAGCAAGGTTGCGACCTTGAGCAAGGCTGCGGCGCCGCTCGGCCGGTGCCCGCCCGGTTGCCTGCAGGCGCCGGTCGGTGTCAGATCCCGAATCTGGTAAACAAGGCCGGCGGCTGGCCGATTGGCGGGCTTGACCCTGCGCGCCGTTGGCCAATAGATGGCCCGACGACCTTTGAGTATCCAACTTCACGTCTCGCCTCGCGGATTGGCTGCTCTCAATACTGATTTACCATTCTTTTCGGCCTCGCATGCGGCTTACCATTTCGACCTGGAACATCAATTCGGTCCGGCTGCGCGCCGGACTGGTCGCAAGGTTTCTCAAGGCCTTTGGGCCCGACGTCCTGTGCCTGCAGGAGACCAAATGCCCGGATGACAAGTTTCCGTTCAAGCCGCTCGCCAAGCTCGGCTACTCCCACGTCGCACTCAATGGCCAGAAGGGCTACCATGGTGTGGCGATCGTGTCGCGCGTTCCGTTCGATTCGATCGACGCCAAGAGCTTCTGCGGCAAGGCCGACTGCCGCCATGTGGCCGTGACGTTCGGTGCCAAGGCGAACTTCAAGTCGCCGACGACTCTTCACAATTTCTATGTGCCGGCGGGCGGCGACGAGCCCGATCCGCTGGTCAACGCGAAATTCGCCCACAAGCTCGCGTTCCTCGACGAAATGCGCGCGGCGGCCGAGCTCCAGCCGGCCTCGGGCCAGCGTGCGATCCTGGTCGGCGATCTCAATGTCGCGCCGCTCGAGCACGACGTGTGGAGCCACAAGCAGATGCTCAAGGTGGTGTCGCACACGCCGGTCGAGTGCGAGAAGCTCTCGCTGGTGCAGAAGGCCGGGCAGTGGTTCGACGCCATGCGGGCGTTCGTGCCGGAAACCGAAAAGCTCTACACGTGGTGGAGCTACCGGGCGATGGACTGGCGCACCGCCGACCGCGGCCGCCGGCTCGATCACGTGTGGGTGTCCTCGGCGCTCGCCGACCGGGTGTCACGCATGCAGGTGACGCGTGAGGCCCGCGGCTGGACCCGGCCCTCCGACCACGTCCCGGTGACCGTGGCGATCGAGCCATAGCGTTCGGCCGCGGAAAGGAGCTGGGTTTCGGCAATGCGCCGCTTGGTCATGGCGGGATGGTGACGTCGCACGGCCGCCGCGCCGGCTCGACCACAACCCGGCCGATCCGGGCAACGGACCAGCCCGATGTCGCATCGCTCCGATCCGGCGCGACGATCAGCGCATCACCACGACCTGCGTGCCCACGTCCACGCGGCTGTACAGATCCATGATGTCCTGGTTGTACATCCGGATGCAGCCGTACGACACGAATCCGCCGATCGACCTGGGGGCGTTGGTGCCATGAATGGCGTAGGCGCCGCCGGCCAGCGTCATCGCGGCTGCGCCCATCGGGTTGTGGGGGCTGCCACTGGCGATGACGTCGGGAAGCGACGGCTTGTCGCGTCTGATTTCGGCAGGCGGCGACCACGCCGGCCGAATATACTTGCCGTCGATGCGGGTCGTGCCGGCCCAGGTCTTGCCGGCCTTGCCGACGCCGACCGGATAGCGCAGCGCCTGTCCGTCACCGAGGACGAGATAGAGCCTTCGCTCCCTGGTCTTGACCACGATGGTCCCGGCCGAAAAACCGGCCGGGAAAGCCACCACGTCACGGGCCGCCGCCGGCGTCGAAACGGCGATACCCGAGACGGCAGCACCCAGCATGGCAGCCCCCACAATGGGCGCCGACCGGATGGCAATGCGCGCGGTGCGCAGACCAAGCGTTGACGCGTTCTGGCTCTTCCCCACGGTCATTTTCTCCATACAGCGTGCGCCCGCCTGTCCGGGTGGCATCGCACGCTCGAAAACGTGGTCGGGGGTTCGAGGTTCCTTCCGTAGCGCGCGTCCGATCGCCACGCAATGCGAACAAGACCGGCGCGACGGAGTGTAGCCGCCGTTCACGATCGGGCACAGAGGGTCAAATCGGCTGGCGCTGAACGCGTCGCCGCAGGCGCCGCAGGTGACGGACGAACCGCCCGGCATGACCGGGCCTTGCCATGCGGGCCAGCCGCTCGAGGCGGCGAAGTGCCGGTTCGACATGGCTTGCCGACCACGCCCGCAACTCCGCCTTGACCGGGTCGACCAGCGCATGCGCCCAGGCCAGCGCCCGCACCACCCAGCCGAACAGCCGCGCGAACCAGGCCAGCTGCATCAGCTTCGGTCGCGTCACATCGAACAGGAACGCGGTGATGCCCATGCTGGTCACCTTGGCGAGCGCCAGCGTGGCCACCGCCCCCAGCCAGGCGCCGCGCCCCAGCATCCACAGGCCGAGGAACTTGAGCGGCAACAGCAGGATCACCGGCACCAGGAAGACCAGCAGGGTCGGGTAGGGGGGAAGGTCGGCGAGCGCCGCCGCGGCGCGGCGCTTGAGGTCGCGCCAGGCGATGCGGTCGACGATCCAGCCGACGATCGGCGCCAGCCGGTTCCACAGCCACGCCTCGAACAGGAAGACGAGGGCCAGCAGGATCCACAGCGGGCGGGTCAGTCGGCGCATGTCACGCCTCCCGACGCCAATCGTTCAGACGCTCGATCCACCGTTTCAGGCTTGGCGATTGTTCTGCGGCTGCGTCCGGGCGCCACAGGTCTCTCGCAAAGCTTCCGATGCGGCCCGCATAGCCAGGTCCGACCGAAGCGCCACTGCCGGGCCGCGGAAGCAAGTCCTCTCTGACCCCACGATTGCGGGACCGCGATGCGAGTTGCGTCACGAATTGCTTCGGATCCGGAAGAGAATCGGGACATTGCGGCAGTCGTGCCAACGGGATCGCCAAGAAGGCAGCGAATTTTTCGCGGTCGCCAAGCAGCCACGACTCGATTTCTTTGACGGCAATTCGAAATTGCAGATTTGGCGCGGGATGGGGCACCAGACGGTTTTTCAGTTCGATCGGGCAGGCGGCGTCGTTGTCCAAATCCCGAACGACCAAACAGCGTGGCGCCGACGATACTGCAGACAGTTTCAATCCCGCAAGGAATTTGTCCAGGTCCCCTTTGCCGCGCTTCATCAAAATACGAGGCTCCAGAAATCCGACACCGGCGAGTATCTTCCGGACCACTTCCGCATCCGGGTATCCTTCGACGGCAGCGATAATCATTTCACCCGGTGAACTCCGTCAGGCGCTCGGAGTTGCTGGGGCTTACCAAAGGTAAAACCGCATCTGCTGCGGAAAAGCCCGAGCTCAGGAGCTTCAATACGTCCGCATTTTGATTCCCCACCTCGACCCTTGTTCCTTCGTCGGATGGGAGCAGCAGAAGAACCTCGTCGGCGCCAATTCCCTTGTCCGACAGCATTTCAGGAGAATGCGTCGTAATCGCCATTTGGCGCCGCCGTTTTCTGGAGACGTTCCACAGCATCTGCGGAATGAATTCGACGACCCGGGGGTGCAGTGACAGTTCCGGCTCTTCCAGCAAGAGCGGCCCCGTTCCGTCGAGCACCGCCCACAACAGTCCGATCAATCTTAACGTGCCATCCGAAAATTGATCTTCCCTTTGCCACCCCGCGTTCGGGCGCCAGTGATTGAATCGGCCTTTGAGATGAGGAACGCCGAGTTCATCCCGTTCGAGCTCCAGTTCCTGCAATTGCGGAAGGGCGATCGTCAACGCATTCGTGATGACCTTCAGCCGGGAGTTCCGGGTCCGGTCCGGCGATTTGGCAATTTGTTCCAAGAAATCAGAGCCGTAAGGATCGCGCTCCTTCTCGCGGCGCGGCTTGTGACGTTCCGGCTCGCGCACCAACTGAGGTACGACGTGCAGATACCGAATTGAAGCCAAGAAGTCCGCGATCTCTCGAAATTCAGCGTTGGCGCTCACCTGCTCGAGGTGAGTTTGCACCAACCGCTCCTCGTCCTTCTTGTCGTCGTCATCCGGCCGCGTTCTTACGTTTTTTCCCTTGTGGGTCACCTCCTCGGATCTGACTCTCGGCCGTCTGTTGTTGTCTTGAGAAATACTCAGCTTGTAGGTCCATTCCGGGTGCTCTTCACCGATCTCGACGACGAAGGAAATGTCCGGGCACCTCCGTGCGGCCAAACAGCGGATTTTTGAAATGCCGCCGCGATCCGCCACCGCATTCTGAAGACCCCCGCCTGGAGTCGCCAGTTGCCGCAGGAAATTCAGGGCGTCGAGGAAATTTGATTTTCCCGATGCGTTCGGACCCGCGATGAAGATGCGCTGCTGGAGAGGAACGTCCACCTCTTTGAAGTTTCGCCAATTGTTGAGCGATAGACGAAAAAACCGCATTTGCACTCACGTTGCTTGTGCAGGCTTTGCCGTCGCCCGCCGACGACCGTGCGACGGTGGACGGTCCCTGATCCAGCAGGATCACATATGGATCGCCCGTTTGTCGACCGCCAGCGCGGCCTCCTTGACGGCTTCGGTCAGGGTCGGGTGGGCGTGGCAGGTGCGGGCGATGTCCTCCGCCGATGCGCCGAACTCCATCGCCACCGCGGCTTCGGCGATCATGTTGCCGGCATCGGGTCCCAGGATGTGCACGCCGAGCACGCGGTCGGTGGCGGCATCGGCCAGGATTTTGACGAACCCGTCGGTGGTCAGGTTCACCTTGGCGCGGCCGTTGGCGGTGAACGGGAATTTTCCCACCTTGTAGGCGACGCCGGCCGCCTTGAGCTCCTCTTCGGACCGGCCCACCGAGGCGACTTCCGGGTCGGTGTAGACCACGTTCGGGATCACGTCGTAGTTCACATGGCCGGCCTTGCCGGCGATGATCTCGGCCACCGCCACCCCCTCGTCCTCGGCCTTGTGGGCGAGCATCGGTCCGGCGATTACGTCGCCGATGGCGAAGATGCCCGGCACGCTGGTGGCGAAATGCGCGTCGGTCGCGATGCGGCCGCGCGGGTCGAGTCTGACGCCGGCGTCGGCGAGACCCAGGCCTTCGGTGTAGGGCACGCGCCCGATGGCGATCAGGGCAACGTCGGCTTCGATCGTCTCCGCCGTGCCGCCGGCGGCGGGTTCGACCGCGGCTTTCAGCGTCGGACCCGAGGAATCGATCGCCGTGACCTTTTGGGCCAACCGGAACTTGATGCCCTGTTTGGCGAGGATGCGCTGGAAGTTCCTCGCCACATCCAGATCCATGCCCGGAAGGACGCGATCGAAGAATTCGACCACCGTCACCTGGCTGCCGAGGCGGCGCCACACCGAGCCGAGTTCGAGGCCGATCACCCCGGCACCGACCACCAGCAGCCGCTCCGGCACCTTGTCGAGCGAAAGCGCGCCGGTCGACGACACGATGCGCTTTTCGTCGATGTCGATACCGGCGAGGCGGGCGACGTCGGAGCCGGAGGCGATCACGATCGCTTTTGTCTCCAGCGTCCGCTTGGCGCCGTCCTCGGCGGTGACTTCCACCTTGCCGGCACCGGCCACGCGGCCGGTGCCGCGATGGGCCTCGATCTTGTTCTTCTTGAGCAGGAACTCGACGCCCTTGACGTTGCCGTCGACGCCCTCGTCCTTGAACGCGAGCATGGCGGCGAGATCGAGTTTGGGCTTGTCGATCCCGATGCCCATGCGGGCGAACGCGTGTCCGGCCTCCTGAAAGCACGCGGAGGCGTGCAGCAGCGCCTTGGAGGGGATGCAGCCGATGTTGAGACAGGTGCCGCCGTGGCTGGCGCGCTTCTCCACCACGGCGGTCTTCAGCCCGAGCTGGGCGGCGCGGATGGCGCACACGTAGCCGCCGGGGCCGGTGCCGATGACGACGAGATCGTAGGACATGATGCTCTCTTTCCTGCAGTCGCGCCCGGGCTCGACCTCGGGCGTCCATCGGTCACGAAAGGTGGAGCGCCGGGGCAGGCCCGGCGGTTCATCGAACAACCGTCCCGCCTCAGAGATCCAAAACCAGCCGAGCCGGATCCTCCAGTGATTCCTTCACCCGCACCAGGAAGGTCACCGCCTCGCGTCCGTCGACGATGCGGTGGTCATAGGACAGTGCCAGATACATCATCGGCCGCACCTCGATCTTGCCGCCGATCACCATCGGGCGCTCCTGGATCTTGTGCATGCCCAGAATGCCGGACTGCGGTGCGTTGAGGATCGGCGTCGACATCAGCGAGCCGTAGATGCCGCCGTTGGTGATGGTGAACGTGCCGCCCTGCATCTCCTCGATCTTGAGCGTGCCGTCGCGGGCGCGGCGGCCGAAATCGGCAATGGTCTTTTCGATGCCGGCCAGCGATTTCCGGTCGCAGTCGCGCACCACCGGCACCACCAGGCCCTTCTCGGTGCCGACCGCGATGCCGACATGGTAGTAGTTCTTGTAGACCAGGTCGGTGCCGTCGATCTCGGCGTTGACCGCCGGCAGTTCCTTGAGGGCCTGCACGCAGGCCCGAACGAAGAAGCCCATGAAGCCCATCTTGACGCCGTGCTTCTTCTCGAACAGGTCCTTGTATCGCGCCCGCAGCGTCATCACCTCGGTCATGTCGACCTCGTTGAAGGTCGTCAGCATGGCGGCGGTGTTTTGCGCGTCCTTGAGCCGGCGCGCGATCGTCTGCCGGAGCTTGGTCATGCGCACGCGTTCTTCGCGGGCGGCGTCGTCGGCCGGCGAGGGCGCGCGCATCTGCACGGCGGTCGGTTGCGGGATCGGGGTCGCGGCGGCGCGCTCGATCGCGGCCAGCATGTCGCCCTTGGTGACGCGAACGTCCTTGCCCGATCCGGCGACGGCAGCGTCGTCGACACCGCTTTCGGCGGCCAGCCGCCGTACCGACGGCGGCGGCGGCAGGTCGGATTTGACGGCATCGGCCCTGACGGCGGCCGCCGTGGCTGCCGCCGGCTCGGTCGCGGCGGGCTTGGCGGCCTTCGCGTCGGCGGGCTTGTTGGCGGCGCCTTCCTGGATCAGGCCCAGCAGGGCGCCGACCGCGACCGTCTCGCCGTCCTTGGCGGCGATTTCGGTCAGCACGCCGGAGGTGGGCGCCGGCACCTCGATGGTGACCTTCTCGGTTTCCAGCTCGACCAACGGCTCGTCGACCGAGACCGCCTCGCCCGGCTTCTTGAACCATTTGCCGATGGTGGCCTCGGTGATCGATTCCCCGAGCGTCGGAACGCGGATGTCGGTCATGATGTTCTTCCTTGTTTCGTCATGTCCGGCGGTGTGCCGGAGCATCCACGCCTCGCGGCGACAGGCCGGAAACGTGATCGGCGGACGTGAACACGAACGGCTGTCGCCCGGCCACGACCGCTGCAAAGACTATCCCAGCGCCTCGTCGAGGACCGCCTTGAGCTGGGCCAGATGCTTGGACATCAGGCCGGTGGCGGTGGCTGCGGACGCCGGCCGCCCCACATAGTGCGGCCGCTGCTGATCGACGCCCGCCTGGTTGATCACCCATTCGAGGTAGGGCTCGACGAAGTGCCAGCCGCCCATGTTGCGCGGCTCCTCCTGGCACCATACCACTTCGGCGTTCTTGAAGCGCGCGATTTCCTGCACCAGCGCCTTGACCGGGAACGGATAGAGCTGCTCGATGCGCAGCAGATAGACGTCGTCGACGCCGCGTTTCTCGCGTTCCTCGTAGAGATCGTAATAGACCTTGCCCGAGCACAGCACGACCCGGCGGATTTGGCTGTCCGGCTTGAGCCTGATCTTCTCGCCCGCGAGCGCTTGTGCGTCGTCCCACAGCAGGCGGTGGAACGAGGTGCCGGCGCCCATCTCGGCGAGCGACGAGATCGCGCGGCGGTGCCGCAGCAGCGACTTCGGCGTCATCAGGATCAGCGGCTTGCGGAAGTCGCGCCGCACCTGGCGGCGGAGAATGTGGAAATAGTTCGCCGGCGTGGTGCAGTTGGCGACCTGGATGTTGTCCTCGGCGCACATCTGCAGGAAGCGTTCGAGCCGTGCCGAGGAGTGCTCCGGCCCCTGGCCCTCGTAGCCGTGCGGCAGCAGACAGGTCAGGCCGGACATGCGCAACCACTTGCGCTCGCCGGCGGAAATGAACTGGTCGAACACCACCTGGGCGCCGTTGGCGAAGTCGCCGAACTGCGCCTCCCACAGCGTCAGGGCATTGGGCTCGGCCAGCGAGTAGCCGTACTCGAAACCGAGCACCGCCTCCTCCGACAACATCGAGTTGATCACCTCGTAGCGCGCCTGGCCGTCCTGGAGGTGGTTGAAGGGCGCGTAGCGGCCCTCGTTCTCCTGGTCGATCAGCACCGAATGACGCTGCGAGAACGTGCCGCGCTCGCAGTCCTGTCCGGACAGCCGCACCGGATGGCCCTCGCGCAGCAGGGTGCAGAAGGCGAGCGCCTCGGCCGAGGCCCAGTCGATGCCCTGGCCGGTGTCGATCGCCTTGCGGCGGTTCTCCAGGAAGCGCTGGATGGTGCGGTGAAGCTGGAAGCCGTCCGGCACCCGGGTGATCTTGCGGCCGATGTCGACGAGTTGTTCGACGGCGACGCCGGTGTTGCCGCGGCGCGGATCGTCGGAAACCTCCGCCACCTTGATGCCGGCCCAGCGACCGTCGAGCCAGTCGGCCTTGTTGGCCCGGTAGCCCTGGCTCGCCTCGTGTTCGGCATCGAGCCGGGCGCGCCAGTCGGCCTTCATCTTCTCGACTTCACCCTCGGTGACCACCCCCTCACCGACCAGTTCCTTGGTGTAGAATTCCAGCGTGGTCGGGTGCTGGCGGATCATCTTGTACATCAGCGGCTGGGTGAACGAGGGCTCGTCGCCCTCGTTGTGTCCGTGCCGCCGGTAGCAGAACATGTCGATCACCACCGGCTTCTGGAACC
>JAVBUK010000068.1:0-10392 GCA_031555345.1 Xanthobacteraceae bacterium
GTGTCCGGGCTCAACGACGGCGACGCGGTCGCGGTATCCAACACCTTCGTGCTGAAAGCGGAACTCGGCAAGGCCGAGGCCGAACACGACCATTGAGCGGACCATACCGATGATCGAACGCGTTCTCGTCTTTTCGGTACATCGCCGCTGGCTGGTGGTGCTGATGACCGTCGCGGTGGCGGCGCTCGGGATATGGTCCGCCGATCGGCTGGCGGTCGACGCGGTGCCGGACATCACCAACAATCAGGTCCAGATCAACACCCTCGCGCCGGCCCTGACCCCGCAGGACGTGGAAAAGCAGGTCACCTATCCGGTCGAGTCCGCCCTCGCCGGCATTCCCGGACTGGAGTATACGCGCTCGCTGTCGCGCAACGGGTTTTCGCAGGTGACGGCGGTGTTCGGCGAAAGGGTCGACATCTATTTCGCCCGCGCCCAGGTCAACGAACGTCTCGCCGAGGCCAAGACCATCTTGCCGCCCGGCGCGGAAGTCCGCATGAGCCCGATCTCGACCGGTCTCGGCGAGGTCTACATGTGGACGGTCGAGTTCACCGAACCTAACGGTGCGGGCGACGCGACCGGCCGCGGGTTCGCGCGCCCCGGTCCGCAATCCGACGGGAGCTTCCTCACCTCCGAAGGACACCGCCTGACCACCGAGACCGAGCGGTCCGCCTATCTGCGCGAGGTCCAGGACTGGATCATCCGGCCACAGATCAGGACCGTTCCGGGAGTCGCCGGCGTCGACGCCATCGGCGGACTGACCAAGCAGTACCAGGTCCAGCCCGACCCGGCGAAGCTCATCGGCCTCGGCCTCTCGTTCGCCGATCTCGGCGATGCGATCGAACGCAACAATCTCAGCCGCGGCGCCGGGTATCTCGAGCGAAACGGCGAGGGCCTGGTGGTCCGTTCCGGCGGCCGGCTGGAAAGCATGGCGGAAATCGGCGACGTCGTGGTGACGACCCGCGGCGGCGTCCCGGTCCGGGTCAAAGACGTCGCCACGGTATCGGTCGGCCGCGAAATCCGCACCGGAAGCGCCAGCGAGAACGGCCGCGAGGTGGTGGTAGGCACCGCCCTGATGCTCATCGGCGCCAACAGCCGGACCGTCGCCGCCGCGATCGATGCCCGCATGAAGGAAATCCGGCACTCGCTGCCGGCCGGCATCGAGGTCAGGACCGCCCTCAACCGGACCCTGCTGGTCGACGCGACCATCGCCACCGTCACCCGGAACCTGTCCGAAGGCGCGCTTCTGGTCGTCCTCGTCCTCTTTCTGCTGCTCGGCAACATCCGCGCCGCGCTGGTCACCGCCGCGGTGATCCCGGTGACCATGCTGCTGACCGCGACCGCGATGGTCCAGGGCCGGATCAGCGCCAACCTGATGAGCCTCGGCGCCCTCGACTTCGGCCTGATCGTCGACGGCGCGGTGATCATCGCCGAGAACAGCCTGCGGCGACTCGCCGAACGCCGGCACGCCCTCGGCCGCCCCCTCACCCACGGCGAGCGCCTGAGCACCGTGGCCGAATCCGCCCACGAGATGATCAAGCCGTCGGTCTACGGACAGGCCATCATCATGCTGGTCTACCTGCCGCTCCTCACCTTCACCGGGGTCGAGGGCAAGATGTTCCAGCCGATGGCGGCGACGGTGCTGATCGCGCTCGCGGCGGCTTTCGTCCTGTCGCTGACGTTCGTCCCGGCGATGATCGCGATCACGATCACCCGGGACGTGAGCGAGAAGGAAAACCCGGCCATCGCCGTCCCGAAGCGGTTCTATCGGCCGCTGCTGATCCGGTCGGTGCGCTCGCCGTCGGGAATCGTGGCCGCGTCGGTCGTCCTGTTCGCCGTCGCGGCCGTACTGTTCCCGCGCCTCGGTCAGGAGTTCATGCCGACGCTCGACGAAAAGAACATCGCCATGCACGCGATGCGCATCCCGAGCACCGCCCTGCGGCAGTCGCAAGACATGCAGTTCCGGGTCGAAAAGGCGATCTCGGCGTTTCCCGAGGTCGCGTTGGTGTTCTCCAAGACCGGGACCGCCGAGGTCGCCATGGACCCGATGCCGCCGAACGTGTCCGACACGTTCATCATCCTCAAGCCGCAGTCGGAATGGCCCGATCCGTCGCTGCCGAAGGACGAACTGGTGGCGCGCATCCAGGGCGCGATCGGCACGCTGCCCGGAAACAACTTCGAGTTCACCCAGCCGATCCAGATGCGGTTCAACGAACTGCTCGCCGGCACCCGCGGCGATCTCGCGGTAAAGTTCTTCGGCGTGGAGTTCGACACCCTCCTGCCTCCCGCCAACCGCGTCGCCGCTGTCCTGCGCGCCGTTCCGGGGGCGCAGGACGTCCGGGTCGAACAGGTATCGGGCCTGCCGGTACTGGAGATCGCCGTCGACAAGGGCGCGATCGCGCGGCTCGGCCTGAGCCGTTCGGCCGTGCAGGAGGTGATCGGCGCCGCGATCGGCGGCCGCGATGCCGGCGTGCTGTTCGAAGGCGACCGGCGTTTTCCGATCGTCGTGCGTCTCGCCGACGCGGTGCGCGAGGACGTCGAGACGCTGAAGAACATTCCGGTTCCGCTCCCGGCCACGACGTCGGGTCCGCCGGCCGTCGTCCTGCTCAAACAGGTCGCGACGTTCTCCTTCTCGGAAGGGCCGAACCAGATTTCGCGCGAAAACGGCAAGCGCCGCATCGTGGTCACGGCCAACGTCCGGGGCCGCGACATCGCCTCGCTGGTCGCCGAGGCACAGCACAAGGTACGCACCCAGGTCCGGCTGCCGGCCGGCGCCTGGATCACCTGGGGCGGCCAGTTCGAAAACCTCGCGGCCGCCCGGGCCCGGCTGGCGATCGTGGTGCCGGCCTGCTTCTTCCTGGTCTTCCTTCTGCTCCACTCGGCGCTCGGGTCGGCGCGCGACGCCCTGCTGGTGTTCTCCGCCGTGCCGCTGGCGCTGACCGGCGGGGTGTTGGCGCTGTGGTTGCGCGGTATGCCGTTTTCGGTGTCGGCCGCGGTCGGCTTCATCGCACTGTCGGGGGTGGCTGTCCTCAATGGCCTGGTGATGCTGACCCGGATCAAGCAGAGCATCGCCGACGGCCGCCGCCATCGCGCCGCCATTCTCGACGGCGCCATGACGCGGCTGCGGCCGATCGTGATGACGGCACTGGTCGCCTCGCTCGGGTTCGTCCCGATGGCGATCGCGACCGGAACCGGTGCCGAGGTGCAGAAACCGATCGCCACCATCGTAATCGGCGGCTTGATCAGCGCCACGCTGCTCACCCTGATCGTCCTGCCGGCACTCTACGCCCGGTTCGGAGCTCCGCGACAGAAGCCCTCGTCGGACGCGGCAACGCTCGAACCGACGATCGCCGGGCTCGGCGAACCGGCCAAATAGCGCCAGTGTGGTGGATTTGACGTTCCGATCAAGCGCTCGCCGCCAGCGTGACCGGAACGTCAAATCCAGAACCACGCTATATCCGCCTCGCCAGGGTTTCGTCGAAATCCTCGAGTCGCGGCATCGGCAGCAGCGGCTGCCGGTCCAGGGTCGCCACGTAGGACTTCAACTCCTCGAGCATCCGCACGCGGGCGTCAGGCTCGACATAGGGCACGTGATAGGCGACGAACGGGCGGTGGACCGCGAGGCCGACATACCCGAGCGCACCCTGGAAGAAATGGCGCAGCAGCCCCCCCTCCAATTCTCCATGAATGGCGCCGCTTCCGAACATGTGCCGGCGGCCCCCGAGACTGATCGCCGCGATGGCGCGCTTGCCCGCCAGACCGCCGCGCCCGTAAATGCGGCGCCCGCCGTAGAACGGGCCGGACAGGAAAACCCGGTCGATCCATCCCTTCAGGATCGCCGGCATGCTGAACCAGAACACCGGGAACGTGAACGCGAGCAGGTCGGCTCGCATCACCTTGTCGACTTCCTCCCGGAGGTCCGGCGCCAAGGTGCCCGATCGATAGCCGTCCCGCTGTTCCAGCGCGCAGTTCAGATAGTCGGAGCGGGACCGCGCGCCGAAATCCGCCGCCGACAGCACCGGATTGAAACCCATGGCGTAGAGGTCCGACACCGTCACGGTATCGCCCCGCGCCACCAGGCTTTCGCAGATCACGTCGCGCATGGCGGCGACGAACGAGGCCGGTTCGGGATGGGCATGGACCAGATGAACGTGCATGGGTTCCAGGTATCCCGCCGTGCAAATGCGCCCGACCGCGAGATCCGGCGCGGCGGCGACCCTCCGGTCGCCGAACATCCACGGGCTACGCGCACGACGGGCCCGTTTCCGCCAAACGAAACGGACCCCCGCCTTGCAGATGCGCGCGTGCCGATCAGGTCTTGAACGCCGGCTTGCGCTTTTCCACGAAAGCCAGCATGCCCTCGCGCTGATCGGGGTTCGAGAAGCACATCGCGAAGGTTTCGGCTTCGAAGGCGCACCCCTCCTCCGTCCCCATCCCGAGGCCTCGGTCGATGGCGATCTTGGCCTGGGCCACCGCCAGCGGGCTCTTCGTCAGGATCTTGGCGGCGAGCGCCTCCACGGTCGCCGTCAATTCCTCCGGCGCGACGACCTTGTCGACCAGCCCGATCCGCAGCGCCTCGTCCGCATCGATCGTATCGCCGGCGAAGACCAGCAGCTTGGCCATCCCCTTGCCGACCAGCCGCGCCAGCCGCTGGGTGCCGCCGAAACCCGGGATGATGCCGAGCGCGACTTCCGGTTGGCCGAACTTGGCTTTGGCCGACGCGATCCGGATGTCGCAGGCCATCGCCAGCTCGCAACCGCCGCCCAACGCGAAGCCGTTGATGGCGGCGATGACCGGGCGCGGAAAGTGCTCGATCCGGGAAAACACCGCATGGCCGAGCCGCGACCAGTCCCGCGCGTCGAGCGCGGTCATCTCGACCATTTCGGCGATGTCCGCGCCGGCCACGAAGGCCTTTTCGCTGCCGGTGAGAATCACCACCCCGACGTCGCGATCGTCCTTCAACGCGGCGAAAGCCGCGTCCAGCTCCAGCACCGTCGCCCGGTTCAGCGCGTTGAGCACCTTCGGACGAGCCAGGGTGATGGTCGCGCAACCGTTGCGTTTCTCGACAGTCAAAGTCTCGTACATCGCCCTCGCTCCTACTTCGCGTATTCGTAGAAGCCACGGCCGGACTTGCGGCCGAGCCAACCCGCCTGGACGTACTTGCGCAGCAGCGGACAAGGCCGGTACTTGGAATCGCCATACCCCGCATGGAGGACTTCCATGACTGACAGGACGGTATCGAGGCCGATCAGGTCGGCGAGCGCCAGCGGCCCCATCG
This sequence comes from Xanthobacteraceae bacterium, assembly GCA_031555345.1. Lineage (GTDB taxonomy): Bacteria > Pseudomonadota > Alphaproteobacteria > Rhizobiales > Xanthobacteraceae > Astrobacterium. The sequence continues at coordinate 5,276 of JAVBUK010000068.1, forward strand.
GGTGGTTGAAGCCGAGCTTGGCGACGGTGTCGATGTCGGCGGCGCTGGCGACGTTCTCCATCAGCGCATAGATCGCCTCGTTGATCATCGGCACGACGATCCGGTTTCCGCAGAAACCCGGATAGTCCTCGACCCTGACCGGTTGCTTGCCCAGCCGCTCGACCAGCGCCCGCGCCGTCCGGTAGGTCTCGTCGGACGTCGCCAGCCCGACGATCAGTTCGACCAGTTGCATCAGCGGCACCGGGTTGAAGAAATGCACGCCGATGACGTTCTGCGGCCGCTTGGTCGTCGCGGCGATCTGGGACACCGGCAGCGACGACGTGTTGGTGGCGAGAATCGCGTGCGCCGGTGCGGCCGCGTCCAGCCGCACGAAGATGTCGCGCTTGATCTCGAACTTCTCCGGCGCGGCCTCGATGACGAAGTCGGCTTTCGCCGCCGCCGCCTCGAGGTCGAGCGCGCCGCCGATGCGGTCCATCAGCGACTGCTTGGCGGCGACCTGCATCTTCCCCTTGTCGACCAGCCTGGCCAACGCCTTGTCGATGCCGACGATGCCGCGTTCGACGAATTCCGGCTTGACGTCGTAGAGCGTGACATTGAGTCCGATACCGGCGGCCACCTGGGCGATTCCCGCGCCCATCTGTCCGGCCCCGACGATCAGCAGCTTTTCGATTGACATGGCTATCCCCGTGTTTGCGCTTGCCCGCGTCCGATCACGGACGCCCGAGAACCGTGGCGATCGCCGGTCCGCCACCGACGCACAGCGACGCCACGCCGTGGTCGACCTTCCGCCGCGCCATCTCGTAGATCAGCGAGACGATGATGCGCGCCGCCGTGCAGCCGACCGGGTGCCCGAGGCCGATGCCCGAGCCGTTGGCGTTGACCTTGTCGAACGACAGCTTGAGCTCGCGGTTCACCGCCAGAAACTGCGCCGCGAACGCCTCGTTGATCTCGTAGTAGCCGATGTCCGCCGCCGTCAGCCCGGCCAGAGCGATCGCCTTCGGCACCGCGTAGGCCGGCCCGATGCCCATCACCTCGGCCGGCACGCCGGCGTTGGCGGTCGACACCAGGCGGGCCAGCGGCTTCAGGCCGAGTTCCTTGGCCTTGTCGGCGGCGACCAGCACCAGCGCCGCGGCGCCGTCGTTGACCCCGGAGGCGTTTCCGGCCGTCACCGTCCCGTCCTTCTTGAACGCCGGCTTCATCGCCGCCAGACGATCGAGGCTGATGTCGGTCCGCGGATGCTCGTCCTTGTCGACCACCGTCGCGCCCTTGCGGGTCTGGATGGTCACCGGGACGATTTCGTCGTTGAACGTGCCGGCGGCGATCGCCTTGTTGGCGCGATCGTGACTCATGAAGGAGAGTTCGTCCTGCTCCTGGCGCGAAATCTTGTAGCGCTCGGCCAGGGTCTCCGCCGTCAGGCCCATGTGGTATCCCATTATCGCACAGACCAGCCCGTCGTAGAGCATCGAGTCGAGGATCTCGCCGTTCCCCATCCGGTAGCCCTCGCGACCCGATTTCAGCAGATAGGGAGCCTGCGACATGCTCTCGATGCCCACCGCGACGGCGATGTCGGTCTTACCCAGCATGATCGACTGGCTGGCGATCTCGAACGCCTTCATGCCGGAACCGCACTGCTGGTCGACCGTGCAGGCGAAACCGTCCGCCGGCATCCCGGTCTTCAGCTGGATCTGGCGACCCGGATTGCCCTTCGCGCCGGCCTTGTAGATCATGCCGCAAGCGAGTTCGGTCACCTGGTTCGGTGTGACCCCGGCCTGCGACAGCGCCGCAGTCACCGCGGTGACACCGAGATCGACGGCACACACGTCTTTGAGCGAACCGAGAAAATCTCCGATCGGCGTCCTCTTCGCTCCGACGATGACGACTTCACGCATGGACCGCCTCCTGTTCCGTTCCGATGACCTTATCCCGTCGCAACTGATCGATATCCGCGTCGGTCAAGCCGAGCAAGCCCTTGAGCACATCCTCGTTGTGTTGGCCGAGCCGGGGCGGTGCCACCGGATTGACCACCGACGTCTCGGAAAAGCGCATCGGCGTCGCCGGCAGCTTCACCTTGCCGAACAACGGATCGTCGACCTCGACGATCATGTCGCGCATCAACAGCTGCGGATCCTGCAGAAGCTGCTCGATGTCCAGCACCGGCGCGGAAGGAACGTCGTTCTTCTCCAGGATCGCCAACGCTTCCTGCAGGTCGTCGAACGTCCGAAGCCAGCCCTCGATGGCGGCGATGACGTCGCGCTGGTTGACGGCGCGCACGGTGGGATTGTTGAAACGGTCGTCCTCGGCCATTTCCGGCCGGTTCATCGCCGTGCACAGGCGGGTCCAGATCGCCTGATTGAGCGCGCCGAGAACGACGTATCGGTCCCGCCCGGCATCAAAGACACCGTAAGGCCCCATGGTGGCGTGGTGGCGCCCGCTGCGCCCCGGCTTGTCCTTGCCGTCGGACATCGTCACCCGGGTGATGGCGGTTTCCAGGATCGCCGACAAGCAGTCACGCAGCGAAATGTCGATGTACTGTCCCTTGCCGGTCCGTTCGCGACGGAACAGCGCCGCCCCGATGGCGCCGAGCGCATGTGCGCCGGCATTGACGTCGCCGATCGACGTGCCCGAACGGTTGGGTGGGCGGTCGGCGTCGCCGCTCATCCACATCAGACCGCTCATCGCCTGCGCGACGATGTCGTACCCGACCCGCTGCGAATACGGCCCTTCCTGCCCGAAGGTCGAAATCGAGCACATGACGATGTCGGGTTTGACCTGCCTGAAGGCGTCGTACCCGAGCCCCAGCGATGCCATCACACCCGGCTTGAAGTTCTCGATGACCAGATCGGCCTGCTTGGCCAACCCGAAGATGATCTCCCGGGCGCGGGCGCTCTTGAGATTGAGGGTGATCGACTTCTTGCCCCGGTTGAGCATCATGTAGTAACCGCTCTGGCCGTCGCGACCGATCGGCGGCAGCGCGCGTTCGTCCGCGCCCCTGCCCGGCTGTTCGATCTTGATCACCTCCGCCCCGAGATCGCACAACATCTGCGTCAGATAGGGCCCGGCCAGGACGCGGGTGAAATCGAGCACCCGGATGCCTTCGAGATTGCGCTCTGTCATAACCATCGCTCCGGAAATTCCGAATCCTTCTCCGTCGTGCGACCGCGCGCACGACGTATCGGCGTGATTCCGGGCGGCACCGGTCTTGCTAAGCGGGACCGGTCCTGGCCCGGACGGCCGCCATGATGGCGGCCGGCAGCTGCTCCCGGTCGACCGGCCACCGGTCGACCGTGGTGTCGGTCGCCACGATCACCGGGCCGGCGAAGGCGGGTCGGGAGGCGCAGTCGCGGCTGCAACCGTTGAGAACCAGCAGGGCAACGTAATCGTCCTCGCTCCAGGAGACGAAGCGCACGTCGCCCGATGGTGTCGTCAGCTGCCGCAGCACTGCGCCCATGTCGACCAGGGGATTGCAGTTGCCGCAGAACTTGACCCCGACCCGCATCGCCGAACCCGGTGTCCGGGTCTAGCCGGGCTTCTTCGATCCCTCCGTCACCGGCACGCCGGCGATGTGGCATGCCAACCGCTTCTTGTGCTCGAGGTTGGACAGCTTGGAGTAGAACACCTTCTGGGCCTGCGGCGAGCCGGCGCCGTGCATGCTCTCCACCAGGGCGGTGCCGCCGGTCATGTTCTCGATCAGGCGCCCCATCCGCATGCGGTGCTCGGTCGGCACCGACGCCACGCCCTTCATGTACTTGTCGACGTATTTGCCGATTTCCGGACTCTTCAGGTCCGACTCGGAGGGCATCGTCGCGGTGATGCCGCCGCCGATGTCCTGGGCGAGACGATCGATGTCGTAGATGAGCTTGGTGACGTTGTGCTTGCCGACGTTGGCGAGCAGCGGATCGACGAAATAGGCCCCCGACGCGGTCGGACACCCTTCGGCCGAACAGGCGACCGAGCAGGCGTAGAGCGACTCCGTCAGGTGGATCATCTCGTTGAGCTTCTCCTTGATGTGCGCGGCCTTGCCGTAGCCGCTCATGTCGGCCATCACCGCCGCCGCGCCGATGACCACGTCGGAGACGCCGCCCTTGCAGCCGCCGTAGTTCTGGCGGTGATAGCAGGCGAACCGTTCCACCAGCAGACCGGAGAACTCGACCTCGCCGCACATGAACACCTTGTCCCAGGGGACGAACACGTCCTCGAGAACCGTCAAACACTCGCCGCCGACGATGCCGTAACGGGCATTGCCCTGGTCGATGTCGCCTTCGCACTTGCGGTCGTCGTTGGTCTGACGCCCGAAGATGTGGATGACACCGGGCGCATCGACCGGCAGGACGCAGCACACCGCGTAGTCCTTGTCCTCGGGCGCCATGCCCATGGTCGGCATGATCAGCATTTCGTGCGAATTGACCATGCCGGTCATGTGCGCCTTGGCGCCGCGGATGACGATGCCCTTGTCGTCCCGGCTCACCACGTGGACGAACAGGTCGGGGTCGGCCTGTTGCCCGGGGCGCAGACTGCGATCACCCTTCGGGTCGGTCATCGCCCCGGCGACCATGATGTCGTTGTCCTGGACGTATTTGAGATAGCTCTTGAGCCGCTGGTGATAGGCGGTGCCGAGCTTGGCGTCCATCTCGTAGGTGACGGTGTAGACCGCATTGAGCGCGTCGAAGCCGACGCAGCGCTGATAGCACGTGCCGGTCTTCTGCGAGATCATCCGCAGCATCTTCACCTTCTTGAGAAGGTCTTCGGTGCTGTGGTGAACATGGGTGAAGCGGTTGATCCTCTTGCCGTCGAGATGGGACTTGACCGTCATCAAGTCCTCGTACATCGGGTCGTGCGCCAGATCGTACGTCATCGCGGCGGAGGCGACGTGCCCGCGGATGAACGGATGATCGACGACCTTGCCGCTCTCGAGCAGCTGCCCCTTGAGGTAGACCTTGATGTTCCGCTTGCGCAGGCTGTCGATGTATTCCTGACCAGTTTTCATCGTCTTGCTCCCTGCGTATCAGCGCGCAACCCAGCCGCCGTCGACCATCAGCACGTGGCCGGTGACGTAACTGGACCAGTCGCTGGCGAGAAAGATGACCGGGCCGACCAGATCTTCCAGCGAGCCCAGCCGG
>JAVBUK010000206.1:0-7435 GCA_031555345.1 Xanthobacteraceae bacterium
GAGGCCGCCCTGTCGGTTGCCACCACCCGATCCTGGCCCATCGGAGCCTTGAAAACGTAGTACTTCGCCATCGTAACCCCCGTTTAAATTGAAGGATCACCGTGGCTTGCAGCAACACCGCGGCGGGGTCAAGAGCACTGAACCCATGGCTGTCTTGCTGGGGTGTGGCTGAGCAACGCACCCCAACGAGACACCATCTGTTTGCTGCGCCGTAGACGACGTGGTGCTGTTCACGGTCGGCGCGCATCTTCGCGTTCATGGAAGGAAAACACGGATCGCACACGCCATCCGGTGGGTCCGGTCGCGGCCGACGACGGTCGTTTTGCTCGCGTGCCGCGTGCGGTCAAATCCGGCCCATCTGTGCCGCATCCGCCGGCATGTCAGGGACGCCGCTACCTGCGTAGTCGTGTCGCGACAATTTTGCCGCCCCGATGCTTGCCTGGTCGAAGCACGGGCGCCGGTGGTCTGTGCCCGGGAAATCGGGTCTGGTGCAGCGAAAATCGTCATGCACCGTTGCTTCTTCGATGATCCAGGGTACAAACGCAGCTCCTTTGAACCAGGTGAGTGGCGATTCGTGGCCAAACTGAATCTCAAATCCATGTCGGCCTTTGAGTTGATCGACCTGCGCAACAAAGTCGAGGCCGTCCTGTCGGCGAAGGTGGGCAAGGAACGCGACGCCCTCAAGAACCGGCTGGACAAGCTGTCCCGGATCGGGGGCAAGCGTGCCGAGGGCCGGCCCAAGCACGCCCTGGCCGGCAAGAAAGTTGCGCCCAAGTACCGTGGCCCCAATGGTGAGATGTGGTCCGGTCGCGGCCTCAAGCCGCGATGGCTCGTCGAGGCCCTGAAGGGAGGCAAAAAAGCCGAGGACTTTCTTATCGCGAAAAAGGGTCGCGGCAGGAAATCGAGCGCTGCGAGGTCCTGACCCGGCTTTGGTGTGAAAGCCGGCAGGGGACGCACCGGTCGCCATGCCGGTCCGCGGACGGCGAGGCCGGGAGATCCGGGTCTCGGGTGACGGGGGCGTCGACGCGGAAGGTGACGTGCGGCGATCGTCAGCCCGCCTGACCGCGATTATGGTCGTGAGGCCGCACCCATCGGTGTAGCTCGTTGCGGATGAATCATGGTATTTCCCGCCCCATGGCGTCGATTCCCACGAAGATCGCACTCGTGTTCTGCCGCGGGCGTGGCATCGATGTATCCGGATATCGCTCTGCAGCCTTCCGGCGCGGGCTCGAGGAAGCCGGAATCGATCCGATCCTGATTGATGTCACCGACGGCTCGGGTCCCGGTATGCCGTCGGCGGGTGCGACTGTGTGCGCGACGCGGGAGGTTGCCGAGCTTTTGCGCACGGCCGCTCCGGCGCTGGTCCAGACGTTCGGGCCGGAATCGCAACTCGGCCCGATATGGCCGTCGGCCGCGCGCGGCGGTCGTCCGGTTCTGCATTTCGTCCAGGCCACACCGGACTGCTCGGGCGATGCCGGAGCGTTTCGGCGCGCCCTCGCGCGGCGCCTGTCGCCGTCCCGCCATGTCGGCGGGGTGCTCGGCGCCAGCCGAATCGCCCTCGCGCGCGCCTTGGCGGCAGGGCGGTTTCCACGGGCGGTTTTCTCTCATGTCGTTCCGCCGCCGGTCGAACTGTCGATCCTGCCGCCATCGGCCGTGCCGGCGCCGTCGGAGGCATCGCCACCGATGACGTTCGGCGTCTACGATCCTCATGGCACCGACGAAGTGGTGCGCTTCGTGCTCCAGGCGGTCGCGTCGAGTGGCCACACGGATCTGTTCGACGTCAAGCTGGGGTTTCCGGCATACCGGATTCCACCGGTTCTTCCCCGCAACGTGACCGCGGTCGAGCCGCTCGATCCGGGCGCCTTCGTCGGCTCGGTCGACGCCCTGATCGTGCCCTACGATGCGTCGCATCTGGTCGCGCCGCTGTTGGGGGCGTTGCAGGCGGGCAAGCCGGTAATCGTGCCGGATGGCGGGGTTGCTTCCGAGTTGATCGGGTTCGGGCGGGGCGGGGTCTTGTTCGCCGAGGGCAGCGCCTACGACCTGGCGCTCAAGATCAACGTCGTGACCGGGTCCAGCCAAGCCGCCCTGCCGCTCGAATACCGGGGCGGCGCCGAGGCGGTTCGCGGCTGTGCTCCGGAGGCGGTCGCGCGGGCTTTTGCGGCCGCCTTCCGGCGTGCCCTGACGTCGCCGGCGGGAGCGTGAGATGGACACCGGGCCCGACATCGGACCGACGCTGCCGCGATGCGGGATCGTGGTGCTGGCGCGGTCGGACCGGCGCCTGCTGCAGGTGACCCTGCGGGCGCTCGGCGAACTCACCCGCGTGCCGGATCGTGTCGCGGTGGTGATCCCCCCGGGGCGGGAGCACGTCTTCGCCGAACCCGCCCCGGTGGCCGCGATCCCGGTGCTGACGATCCGAGGCCGGATCGACCGGTCGGCGCTGGAACAGGGTTTCGCCGCGATCGCCGCCGAAGTCGACGTCGTTCTGTTGGTCCCCGAAGGCGTCATCCTGGCGCCCGACTACCTCGACGTTCTGGCCGACAAGGCCGCGCGGTGGGACGACCTGGTGGGGGAGATCGATGTCGTCGCCGACGCCATCAAGCTGCCGGTCGATGCCGTGCTGCCCGGTCTCGCAGACCTGCGCCGGTCGTCCGAGGCGGCTGTACTGCCGTTCCTGCGCCGGCACCTGCGGGCGCGCACCGCGATGGCGTCGATGCTGTGGGTGCGGGTCGCGGCGGCCGGCGGCGTCAAGTTCATTCGCCTGCCCGAGTTCTGCGACTACATCGCCTTCGCGCTGTTCCTCGACCGGTTGCGGCGGCGCGGCCGCACCCGGCTGTCGTTCACCGGGCGGGCGCGTCACATTCGACTCATGCCGGAGCGCCGGACCGGTTTCGACGTCGGTTATGCGCTGTTCAGCCGGCTGCGCGACGTCGCGGCGTACGACGAACAGCGCAATCTCGCGCCGGTGCATGCGAGCTATCTCGACGAACGGCTGGAGATGGTGCGGCTGCTCGGTGAGCAGGCGCTGCAGCTGGTGGTGTCGCCGCGCAGCAAGCGGCACGTCGCCACGTTCCTGCAGGGCCTGTGGGCGGCGCGGCGCGCCGCGCGCGAGCGGCAACAAAAGTTGCGCCGCGAGATCCGCGACCTGGGATAGGCGGTTCGGCGGCAGGGTTGAACGGCTGGCGCGCCGTCGCGCGGTTTTCGCCGCGCCTCAGCTCGGGTTCTCCAGGCTGAAGGTCTGGGTCTGGTCGTCGTACGCGAACGCCTCGGCGTAACGTCCCCAGGAGGTGACCGCGCGCAGGGTGGTCTCGGCCGCTTGGCTGGTCATGTAGTCCTCGAGCTCGTCGAGGAAGCGGCTTTTCGGCGCGGTGTGGTGGGCGCGTTCCTGAAGGACCCGGCGGATGTGCGCGGCGAGCGGCACGTTGGCGAGCAGATGTCGCTGCAGCAACGACTTGCGGTCGTCGGTGCCGGCGACCGCGAACACCATGCCGGCGTCGGTGAGCCGGATGTCGCCGCCCTCGACGTCGGCGAAGCGGAGCATCTGCAGCGTTTCGGCGACCGGGAACAGGTCATCGACCTCCATGTGCTGGGTCGAGCCGAGAACCGGCAGGTCGGCCTTGCCGTGATAGGGGGCGCCGGCCACCGTCTCGATCAGACCGGCGATCAGGTTGGTCGACACCCGCGGCAGAATGGTGTCGATGGCGACGCCGGGCAGCCGTCCCGTCGCCGGCGGCCGCGCTGCGGCCGCGCCTCCCGTCATTTCGACGTAGATGCGCTCGACCAGATCGCGGAAACGCGGTTCCAGGCGATTGCGCGGCTGCGGCAGCTCGACCTTGATTTCGCTCACCACGTGGCCGGGATTGCGCGAGAACACCAGGATGCGGTCGCACATCAGCACCGCCTCCTCGATGTTGTGGGTCACCAGGATCACGCCCTTGATCGGCAACCGGCCCTCACCCCAAAGTTCGAGAAAATCGGTGCGCAAGGTCTCCGCGGTGAGCACGTCGAGGGCCGAGAACGGCTCGTCCATCAACAGGATGTTGGGATGGACCACCAGCGCGCGGGCGAACCCGACCCGCTGGCGCATGCCACCCGACAGCTCGCGCGGATAGGCCGATTCGTAGCCGTCGAGGCCGATCAGATCGATCCCGGCCAGGGCCCGCTGGCGGATGGCCGCTTCCGGCAGGCCGAGCGCCTCGAGACCGAGCTCGACGTTTTCCAGCACGGTCAGCCAGGGAAACAGTGCGAAGCTCTGGAACACCATGGCGATGCCCGGCGCCGGTGCGGTCACCCGTCGGCCCAGATAGGTGATTTCGCCGGCGGTCGGGCGCGACAGTCCGGCGATCAGCCGCAACAACGTCGACTTGCCCGAGCCCGAGCGGCCCAGCAGACCGACGACCTGACCCTCGACCATCGCGATGTTGATGTCGTCGAGCACCAGCAGTTCGCCGCCGTCCGGCTTGGGAAAGGCTTGGCGGACGGCGCGGATGTCGAGCAGCGGAGCCGTGGTCATGGTGTGTTCTATCCGAGGCGGAACTTGCGTTCGGCGTACCAGTACAGCGGGCGCCAGAACACCCGGTTGATCATGATGACGAACAGGCTCATCACGGCGATTCCCAGCACCACGCGATGGAAGTCCCCGGCCTCGGTCGCCTGGGCGATATAGGCGCCCAGCCCGCGCGCCATCAGGTGTTGGTCGCCCCACGAGGCGACCTCGGCGACAATGCTGGCGTTCCACGAGCCGCCCGACGCGGTGATCGCTCCGGTGACGTAGTAGGGGAACACGGCCGGCAGCGCGATTTTCGTCCACCACAGCCGGCCACGCACCTGCAGGTTGGTGCCGACGTCGCGCAACTCGGAGGGGATCGCGGCCGCACCCGCCACGACGATGCACAGGATGGACCAGTGGGTGCCGAGGATCATCCGCGGGCTGAGCCAGATGTCGGGGTCGAGCCGCATGGTGACGATCACCGAGACCGCCACCGGGAACAGCAGGTTGGCCGGGAAGGCGGCGAGAAACTGGGCGATCGGCTGCACCACCAGGGCGACCCGTGGGCGGGTGCCGACCCAGACGCCGATCGGCACCCAGATCACCGTGGCCAACGCGATCAGGACCGCGACGCGGGTCGCCGTGGCCAGCCCGAGCAGCAGAGCTTCGCCGGCGTCCGCCGGCGTGGCGCCCGCGAACACGAACCGGGCGACCTGCCACAGCGCCCCGACGACCACGGCCAGCACCAGGACGATCCACACGCGATCGCCCCACCGCTTGCGGCGGGGCGATGGTGCAGCGCGGCGCTCGCGTTCCCGGGCGGGCAGGCGAAGTCGCAGGCCCCGCCGCCACAGCGATGCGATCGGCCGGCCGAGCCAGGCGATCAAGCCCGACCGGCGCAACACGTCGAGCACCCACGAGCGCGGCGCCACCACGCCGGCTTCCTGTTCGAAACGGAACCGGTCGGACCACGCCACCAGCGGGCGGAACAACAGCTGGTCGTAGACCAGGATCACGATCAGCATGGCGGCGATCGCCCAGCCGACGGCGGCGAGGTTCTTCTGTTCGATCGCCAGCGCGATGTACGATCCCACCCCGGGCAGCGTGACGGTGGTGTTGCCGACGCTGATCGCCTCCGACGCCACCACGAAGAACCAGCTGCCGGACATCGACATCATCATGTTCCAGATCAGCTGCGGCATGGCGAACGGCACGTCGACCCGCCAGAAATGCATCCACGGCGTCAGGTGGAAGGTGCGGGAGGCCTCGGCCAGTTCCTTCGGGACGGTGCGCAGCGACTGATAGAAACTGAACGCCATGTTCCAGGCCTGGCTGGTGAAGATGGCGAACACGGCGGCGAGTTCCGCGCCGAGCACCCGGCCGGGCGCCAGCGACATGAAGAACACCACCGTCACCGAGATGAAGCCGAGGATCGGTATCGACTGCAGAATGTCGAGCAACGGCACCAGCAGCAGCTCGGCGCGCGGGTTCTTGGCGGCGAGCGTCGCGTAGGTGAAGGTGAAGATCAACGACAGCACCATTCCCATCAGCAGCCTGAGCGCGGTGCGGGCGGCGTAGAACGGCAGGTTGGCCGGGTCGAGCGAGACCGGCGTCTGCTCGAGCTGGGCGAGCGGCTGCATCAGGTCGCGACTGGCCTGCGCCAGGAACACCAGCACCGCCGCGGTCAGCACGATCGCGATCACGTCCCAGCGGGTGAACGCTCGGGTCCAGGACGAGACCGAGACCGGAAGGGCTTGGCGCATCGTGGAGGGGGTTCCGCGTCAGGATGAGGCTGTTGCGATGCCGGGAGGCGGCGTGGCGGACGGCTTCGATTCGCTGCGTCCTAGCACGGTTGCCGGACAGGTCGAAGACAAACCGGTGACGCCGAGCGGCCTTGCTGCCCGGGCGGCAGTGCCGCCTTGGGCGGGCTTGATCGGGACGGCCAATGCGGGCAAGTAGCGTGTGGCCCGGTGATCGCCGGATCGGGCGGAACGACGCGACATATGCGATCCCCCTGGAACCCGCCGGTGCGGGAACGGGCGGATCGGCGTCGGGGGCAGTGGAGGACTGTAGTCATGAACCAAACGTCGCCCGCAAATGCCGACTTCGAGGTCCTCGGACAGACCCGTTTTCCCGAACTGGGCGAGCGCCACGAAGGCAAGGTGCGCGACATCTATCTGCAGCCGTCGCGGGCCGTTTTCATCACCACGGATCGCCACTCCTCGTTCGACCGGATCATCGCCCATGTTCCCGGCAAGGGCGAGATTCTGAACCGCACCAGCGCGTTCTGGTTCGAGGCGACGGCCGATATCGTCCCCAACCACATCCTGGCGGTGCCCGATCCCAACGTGACGGTCGGCAAGCGTTGCACGCCGCTCAAGATCGAGGTGGTGATGCGCGGCTATCTCACCGGCGTCACCTCGACCTCGATCTGGACCGCCTACCAGAAGGGCCAGCGCGATTTCGGCGCGTTCACCCTTCCGGACGGCATGCGCAAGAACCAGAAGCTGCCGAAGCCGGCCTTCACGCCCTCCACCAAGGACGATGTCCACGACGTCACGGTGACGCCGCAGCAGGTGGTGGAACTCGGCCTGTTGTCGAAGGACCTGCTGGAGCGGGTCGAGAACGTGGCCCAGCGGCTGTTTGCCCGCGGACAAGCGCTGGCGCTGGCGCGCGGCCTGATCCTGGTCGACACCAAATACGAAATGGGCCTTGACGAAAACGGCGTGCTCACGCTGATCGACGAGATCCACACCCCCGATTCGTCGCGGTGGTGGATGGCCGACAGCTACGAGGCGCGCTTTTCGGCCGCGCAGGAACCGGAATATTTCGACAAGGAATTCTTGCGCCAGTGGTTCATGGACCACTGCGATCCGTACCGGGACGCGACCCTGCCGGCGGCGCCGCCCGAGCTCGTGGCCGAGCTGGCCGATCGCTACCGGAAAATCT
>JAVBUK010000322.1:0-8842 GCA_031555345.1 Xanthobacteraceae bacterium
AAAAACCGTCGTCTCGAAAACCGCAGCCGTCGCCCCGGAAAATACCGTCCCCATACCAATCTCCATTCTCGAATCAATGGAGACCGACAGATTCAGACCTTCCGATCTTTGTCACCGCCATTCTTCACCCGATCGCCCTGGGTTTTGGTGCCAATGGTCTTGACAACCGGAACCAGGCGAGATTGCCGGCGCTGGGCTGCTGCGCGACGACCGGCCCGGTCGCCAGCGCCAGCGCGATCACCACGCGCGTGATCGCCCTCATCGCATCCTCCCTGGTGTGGTTTCAGCGGCGGGAGCGTGGCGGCCGCTCCGTGCGCGGAACAATTGTCCCGCAAAACAAGTTACGAAAGCGATTTCCGGTTCCGCCCCGTTGCCGCCCCGGCCGGCGGCCACCGTCAGCACCGGGCGTTGAGATGTATCAAGGACGCCGCGCTGAACCGGTTTATGGGATCGGCCACGGCGACAGGGAGTTGGGGTGACAAGCTACCAGTCCCCGCTTGCTTTTCAACACCACCAGCCTCATGGTCCGCCAATGGATGATCGCACGATTTCCCCCCCGCTCGATGTTTCCGCCGCCCCCGACATCTCCGGCGCCGTCCGTCACGACTGGACGCGCGAGCAGGTGGCGGCGCTGTTCGACCTGCCGTTTCCGGACCTGATTTTCCAGGCCCAGCGCATTCACCGTCTGCACTTCGATCCGCATGAGGTGCAGATATCCTCGCTGTTGTCGATCAAGACCGGCGGGTGTCCCGAGGACTGCGGCTATTGCCCGCAAAGCGCCCACCACGACGCCAACCTCAAGGCCGAACGACTGATGGCGGTCGAAAAGGTGCTGGCCGAGGCGCGCGCCGCCAAGGCGGCCGGATCGACGCGGTTCTGCATGGGCGCGGCCTGGCGCTCGCCCAAGGAGCGCGACCTCGACACGGTCTGCGCCATGGTCGAGGGCGTGAAGGCGCTCGGCATGGAGACCTGCATGACGCTCGGCATGCTCTCGTCCGATCAGGCGGTGCGGCTGAAGGGTGCCGGGCTCGACTACTACAATCACAATATCGACACCTCGCCCGAGTATTACTGCAAGATCATCACCACCCGCACCTTTCAGGACCGCCTCGACACCCTCGAGGCAGTGCGCGGGGCGGGCATCAACGTCTGCTCGGGCGGCATCGTCGGCATGGGCGAGGGACGGGCCGACCGCGTCGGCATGATCAAGTCGCTGGCCACCATGCCGGAGCATCCGCAATCGGTACCGATCAATCTTTTGGTCCAGGTCGACGGCACCCCGCTGGTCGGCACCAAGCCGCTCGACCAGTTCGAGTTCGTCCGCACGATCGCGGTCGCCCGCATCACCATGCCGAAGTCGATGGTTCGCCTCTCCGCCGGCCGCGAGGAGATGAGCGAGGAGATCCAGGCGCTGTGTCTGCTCGCCGGCGCCAACTCGATCTTCTATGGCCCCAAGCTGCTGACCACGCCCAATCCCGAGCGCGACAGCGACCTTCAACTCCTCGACAAGCTCGGCATGCGGCCGATGGTGTCGACGGTCAATCCGGAACCGGAAGCGTCGGCGCGCCCCTCCGAGCAGTATTACGGCTCAGGCTGTTCGGGAGACCGGCACTAGTGTTCCGGTTCCGACGTTCGGTTCTGTTTGCAGCCCACTCCGTACGAACGTCGGAACCGAAAGGTCACCGCGGCGCGATTTGACGATCGGCGGGCCGGCGAGGCCGAAGACCCTTCGTCCGCCCGCGGTCATTTCGCGGACGTGTCGCCGGGCAGGCCGTACTGCAGAACCTGGACCTTCTCCAGCGTGACCAGGCCGCTCGACATCATGGCGTCGAGCTGCGGCAGGAAGGCGTCGATCTTCTCCTGCACGTCGACGATCTCGATGATCAGCGGCAGGTCGGCCGACAGGCGCAGGATCTTGGTGGTGTGCAGACGGCTCGACGCGCCGAAGCCCATCGGGCCGCGCAGCACGGTGGCGCCCGCAAGCTGCATCGCGCGGGCCTTCAGCACGATCGCCTCGTAGAGCGGCTGCCTTTCGAACTTGTCGTTTTCGCCGATCAGAATGCGCAAAAGGACCGCATCGCGGGGAAGCCGCATCGTCAGATCCCTTTCATGGTGTTGAGGCCGACCGCCAGCGCGTGGCCGAGCCAGACCGCGAACAGGCACAGAACGACCGAAAGCGTGATGTTGGCGCCGGCGTAGAGCCATTGGCCGTCGCGGGCGAGGTTGAGCGTCTGCAGGCTGAACGACGAGAACGTCGTATAGCCCCCGCACAGGCCGACCATGACGAACTGCCGTGCGTCCGAGCCTGCGAACACGCGGCCGTCCGGCCCGGTCAGGGTGGCGAAGAAACCGATGATGAACGAGCCGAACACGTTGACCAGCAGCGTGCCGAACGGAAAGGTCTCGCCGATCAGCCGCGCGACGACGCCCGAGCACCACTAGCGGGCGACGCCGCCGAGCGCACTGCCGATCGCGATCCAGACATAGGTGATCATCTCGTCTCCGTTCAACGCCGATGCGCGGCGCACGAACGGTACGCCGACCGCCGGCGACGCCGGCAGCTCGCGGCGCGTTCAACCGCCGCGGACCGCGGTCGACGAGGCCGCGCACCGTGGCGCCGGCCCGATTTTACCGCCGCCGGATCGAAAATCCAGCGAGAACGGATCAGCGCGGGCGGACGTAATCGAGCACGACCTCGACCGCGTGGGCGCGCCGTCGAGCGAGTTCGCCCGCGCCGGAGAGATCCCGCCCGAACGCCGTCGACAGCGTCGCCCGGTTGGCGAAGAAGAAATAGCTGAGCGCAGTGACCGTGATGTAGAGCTGGAACGGGTCGACGCCGGACTTGATGGTCTTGTTCCTTTGTCCGGCCGCGAGCACGGCCTTGAGCACCACGGCGAGCGAACTCTGCATGTCGCGCAGCAGTCGCGACCGCTTCAGGAAGGCGGCGTCCTGCATGTTCTCGTTGGCGAGCAGGCGGATGAGCCGCGGGTGTTCGACATAGTAGTCGAACTTGAATTCCACCAGCCGGCGGATGGCATCGAGCGGCTCGCGGTCGAGCAGATCGAGCTCGCGCTCCGCCTGGCGCATCGCCCCGTAGGCGCGCTCGAGGACCGCGGTATACAACTTCTCCTTCGAGCCGAAGTAGTAATACAGCATCCGCTTGTTGGCGCCCGACTGTTCCGCGATGGCGTCGACGCGGGCACCCGCCAGACCCTTGTCGGCGAATTCCTCCTCGGCCGCGGCCAGAATGGCCTGCCGCGTGCGCTCGGCGTCGCGCACCGGCTCGGGCGCGGCCTGCGCCTTGACGCCGGATGCCCGGCGCGGCGAGCTGGAAACGGCGGGTTTCTTCACACTCGGCCCTCTCGCCGCGATTTCGGATGCGCCGCCGACCGCGACCGCGTCGCCGGATTCGGCGGCGGCGACCGAACAGACGCCGGCACTGCGCGGCCATCGTCTCCGCTTCTAAATAACTAACCAGATAATTACAAATGAATTCCGCCGACGAGCCGCCGGCAGGGAACGCCGCATGCGTGCTTCGACAACCGCCCGGCAGCGCGCCGCCCGGGCCTCGTCTGCGACGCGGACCTGCGGCCCGCTCGCCATGAGGCGAGAGCATAGGCCGTGCGCCCTCCCTTCGGCTGCCGGACACGGATCGCGACCTCGTCCCGAAGAGGCCGCGCAGCGGCCGTCTCGAAGGACGAGGCCCCGAGGTTCACGGCCGGGACCTCGTGATTCGACACACCGGCATCAAAATGCGGGTGATCGAAAGCGATGCCGACCGCCTGCAGGCGCTCCGACCGTCGTTCCCGGGTCGGATCACCGCACAGGATCGCCTCGCCATCGAACGCCGTACCGGGCCGGCATCAGGCCGGCTTGCGGGTCTCCAGGAACGTGCCCATGCGGTCGAGCGCCGCGACAATGTTCTCGGTCGAGTTCGCATACGACAGCCGCACATAACCTTCGCCCAGCACCCCGAAGTCCGGCCCGCCGATGATGGCGACCCCGGCCTCGTCGAGCAGCGTCGCGGCGAGCGCTTTCGCCTTCCAACCGGTGCGTTTGATGTTGGGGAAGGCGTAGAACGCACCCTTCGGCGTCGCGCACGAAACGCCCGGCAGCCTGTTGAGACCGTCGACCACGACTTTACGGCGCTTGTCGAACTCGGCGACCATCTGGTCGACCGCGTCCTGCGGCCCGGTGAGCGCCGCCAGCCCGGCGTACTGCGCCGCCGCGTTGACGCAGGAGTGCAGGTTCACCGCCAGCTTGCGGCTGTAGTCGTAGAGCTTGCCCGGCCAGATCGCGTAGCCGAGCCGCCAGCCGGTCATCGCATAGGTTTTCGACCAGCCGTTGAGCAGAATCAGCCGGTCGCGGATCGACGGATACGACAGCAGGCACACGTGGGTCTCGCCGTCGTAGACCATGTGGTCGTAGATCTCGTCCGACAGGATCGCCACGTCGGGAAAACGTTCGAGTCCGGCGACCAGCTTGTCGACCTCCGACTTCGGCGTGACGCCGCCGGTCGGATTGGCCGGCGAGTTGATGATGATCAACCGCGTCTGCGGCGTGATCAGAGCGAGCGTCTCATCGGCCGAGAACGCGAAGCCGTTTTCCTCGCGGATCGGCACCGGCACCGGCCGCGCCCCGGTGAACTCGATCATCGACCGGTAGATCGGAAAGCCGGGATCGGGATACAGGATGTCGGCGCCGGGTTCGCCGAACATCAGGATCGACATGAACATGGTCGGCTTGCCGCCCGGCATGATCATCACCTCGTCGGGCGACACGACGACCCCGAAGCGCTTGTGGAGATCGGCCGCCACCGCCTCGCGCAACGCCAGGATGCCGGTCGCCGGCGTGTAGCCGTGGTGGCCGTCGCGCAACGCTTTCACCGCCGCTTCGACGACGTTGTCCGGGGTGCGGAAGTCGGGCTGGCCGATACCGAGATTGATGATGTCGCGACCCTGGGCGGCGAGTTGGGTCGCACGGGCCAGCACCGCGAAGGCGTTTTCCTCGCCGATCCTGTCGAAGCCCGGAATGGTTCTGAACATCGCTCTGTCTCCTTGCGCGGCGGGACCGGATCGCGTTTGACGGCAATCCTTCAAAAAAATCAAATTGTCTCTATATATTCGATTCCCGCTTTGACGCCGCCCCCACCAGGAGCCGCATGGACGTCGCGACCGATATCGCCGCGCTGGTTGCGCTTTTCCTGCTCAACGGCTTTTTCGCGATGGCGGAAATGGCGGTGGTATCGTCACGCCGCATCCGGTTGCAGCAGCTGGCGGAGGAAGGTCGGCGCGGAGCCGCGCAGGCGCTCCTCCTGGCGGATAATCCAGGGCGGTTTCTTTCGGCGGTACAGGTCGGTATCACGTTGATCGGAATATTGTCCGGGGCCTTCGGCGGCGCGACGCTGGGCGTGCGCCTCGGGCCGGTGCTCGATCAGATCCCCGGCATCGCCCCGCATGGGCGCGCGGCGGCGGTGGTGGTCGTGGTCATCGGCATTACCGCACTTTCGGTCGTCATAGGTGAATTGGTACCGAAACGGGTGGCGCTGGCGTCGCCGGAGACGATCGCGATCCGCCTTGCCCGCCCGCTCTATGCCCTCGCCGTCTTGTTCCGCCCGTTCGTCTGGCTGCTCGAACGCTCGTCCGCGGGCCTGCTGTGGCTTCTGCGGGTGCCGGAGAAACGCCCCCTCGTCACCGAGGAGGAGGTCCGCTTCGCCATCGCGGAAGGAACCGAGGCGGGGGTGATCGAGGCCGCCGAGGAGGACATGATCCACGGCGTGCTGGCGCTGGCCGATCGTTCGGTCGCCACCATCATGACCCCGCGCCCGGACGCCCATTGGATCGATGTCGACGACGATCCGGCGGAGGTGATGCGCGAGATCACCGAATCGCCGTTCTCCCGTCTGGTGGTCGTTCGCGGACGCGACATCGGCCATCCGCTCGGCGTCCTGCAGAAGAAGGATTTGGTCGAAGCGGCGCTGTCGGGACGACCGCTCGCGCTCGAGCGTCACACGATCGAGCCGCTCTACGTGCCGGAAAACATCCACGTGCTGCGGCTGCTGGAGATGTTCCGCAAGGTGCCCCTGCATATCGCCTTCGTGATCGACGAATACGGCGACTTCCTCGGACTGGTCACGATCCACGACGTGCTCTCGGCGATTGCGGGCGATCTTCCGGAAGAACACCAGCCGAGCGCCGAGGAGATGGTCCGCCGCGCCGACGGCTCGTGGCTGATCGACGGGCGGGTGCCGATCATCGAACTCGCCGACAAGCTCGGACTGTCGACCCCGATCGAGGGCGAGTTCAATACCGCGGCCGGCCTGGCGCTGGAGCGGCTGGCGCGGATTCCGACCGAGGGCGACGCATTCGACATCGACGGCTGGCGCGTGGAAGTGGTCGACATGGACGGCAAACGTGTCGACAAGCTCCTGTTCACGCCGCCCGCCGCACCGGAGTAGAGCGCAATGACGCCGCCTCGGACCGCCGTTCCGTCGACTTTTCGGCCGGCGCCCGGCTTTCCCGGTTTTCCGAAAGCCGCTGTTCGCGATCGCCAGCAGTTGGGCACGGACCGCACGAAACGGAGAGGCGCCCCATGAGCGGGTCGGACCAACCCGTCGGGCCCGACGTCGACACGACGCCGGCGCGACCACCGGGGCCGGTGGTCCTGGCCGGCCGACTGGGCCGCGTCGAAAAACTCGATGCCGGACGACACGGCGCGGCGCTGTGGGAGGCGATCGGCCGGCACCCGCGGCTGTGGACCTACCTGTTCGACGGCCCGTTCGCCGAGCCGGACGACTTCGTGGGCTGGTTGGCCGAGCGGGCCGAACTCCAGGACCCCTACCGCTTCGCCGTCCTCGACGGTGGCGGCAACGCCCTGGGGACGGTCTCGCTGATGTCGACCCGGCCCGAGATGCGCGTGATCGAGGTCGGCAACATCGTGCTGGGACCGGCATTGCAGCGTGCCGCGCTGGCGACCGAGGCTCATTATCTTCTGGCCCGATACGTGTTCGAACAGCTCGGCTATCGCCGCTACGAATGGAAGTGCGATGCGCTCAATGCGCCCTCGCGCCGCGCCGCGGCCCGGCTCGGCTTCGTGTTCGAAGGCGTGTTTCACAACCACATGATCATCAAGGGCCGCAGCCGCGACACCGCCTGGTTGGCGATGCTCGATTCCGACTGGCCGGCGCGCCGTGCCGCCTTCGAGCGCTGGCTCGATCGCGCCAATTTCGACGGCGACGGGCGGCAGAAGGCCCGGCTCGGCGCGTGCGGCGACCCTCGGCGGTGATCGCCGGCATCGCCGCCCGCGGTGCTCACCGGTGGGCTCGCGACCGAGTGGTGGTTCGAGGCCTCGCCGGCCGGTCTCCCTTCCGCCGCCGAAACGCGCTATTCAGCAGCCCATGCGCCTGCCCGCCCCCCTCGTTCCGGCCACCCTCGTGCGCCGCTACAAGCGCTTCCTGGCCGACGTCGTCCTGCCGGACGGTGCGGCCGTCACCGTGCATGTCGCCAATCCGGGTGCGATGACCGGCCTGGCGACGCCGGGCGCGCGGGTGTGGCTGTCGAAGTCCGCCAATTCCAAGCGCAAGCTCGCCCATTCGTGGGAACTGGTGGAAGCCGATTTCGGCGGCGGCGCCGAGCTGGTCGGCGTCAACACCGCCTATCCGAACGGCATCGTCGCCGAAGCGATCGCGGCGAAGCGGATACCGGAACTCGCCGGCTACGCCTCGGTGCGGCGCGAGGTGAGGTACGGCACGAACTCGCGCATCGATCTGCTGCTGGAAGATCCGGCACGGCCACCCTGCTACGTCGAGGTCAAGAACGTGCATTTGATGCGCCACCGGGGCCTCGCCGAATTTCCCGACGCGGTCACGGCACGCGGCGCCAAGCACCTCGCCGAACTCACCGCCATGACGGCAGCCGGCTGCCGGAGCGTGATGCTCTATCTCATCCAGATCGGATCGGCCGAGCGATTCAGGCTCGCGGCCGACATCGACCCGACCTACGCGCGCGAATTCGAACGCGCCCGCGCCGCCGGCGTCGAGGCGCTGGCCTACCGCTGCGTCGTCGGCGCCGAGGACATCCGCCTTGCCCTGCGTGTGCCCTTCGGCTAGTTTACTTGGCTACCCCAACGTCGGGGCGGGGGATGAAGGCCGGGCAGAGCTCGCTGCTCCGCCGGGCGCTCGATCGTCGGCGGATTTCGCAGCCGACGTCATCGGGGTGGCCGCGTAAACTGACATTCGACGACATCCATCAACGACGTTTCCAGTCGTGAAACGCCGGGCACACGAATGAAACCACCGATTTGCCGCACCTGGCAGGCGCCGACGATGAAGGTTCGAGCACGACAGGCGGGTGAGCATATGGCGAAGTATGCGAGCCTGATTCTGCCGGACGAGCAAGCCGCCGCGCTGGCGCGTTTTCTCCTGCTGGCGGTCATCGCGTGCATGATGGTGGCCACCTCGGCGGCCATCGGGATCGAGATCCTGGCCTACCTCACCTTCGCGGTGCAGCCCGCATTGCGACGCCGACTTGGCGCCGTCGCCCACCATCCCGCGACGATCGGGTTGGGGGTCTTCATGATTCCAATCGTCCTCGGCTGCCTCCACGGCGCGGGAACCTGGAACGACGTCATGGTATCGATGGCCGGTTGGCGCCGCGTTCTGATGCTGCCGCTGGCCCTGTCGGTGTTCGACGACGAATCGTCCAAACGGCTGGCGCTGAAAGCCGTGCTTGCCATTGGTCTGATCGGCGCCGGCGCTTCCTTCGTGTCCGCCGCGTTCAACGTGACGCTGGTACCCAAACATTGCTGCGGCATCGTCTACCAGAACTACAATGTCCAGGGCCTG